>NZ_JAPPTM010000039.1:0-27655 GCF_027587105.1 Vibrio sp. RW | reverse complement strand
AAAACGTTGGCTATATGATCAGATTCGACCCTATTAAAAACCGTATTTATAACAACGAACGTTCTATTAAAATAGGATATCGTGAGACTCGTGTTTTAGAGTTATTACTTAAAAATTCGCCCGAGATTGTAAGTAAACAGGATATTATTAGCTTCGCATGGGGAAGCGAATTCATTGGGGATACGTCACTTGCGAAGTGCATCAGTTTACTTCGCCAAGGATTCATTAAGCTCGGTATCAAAGAAACACCAATATTGACAGTGCCAAAGGTGGGTTATCGCCTTATTGATGAGTGTGTGTTTATCGACTCGCAACCACAAAGCGAAGCCACTATTCTTTTCAATCCAGTGATCGACCAAATCCCACTCGACCATAGTAACATTGCTGTCTCCATTACAGGCGGCCATAAACCTGAATCCAAATCGAGTTTACTTGCTGCGCAACAAGTCAGCTTATACAAAAACAGACTGTGTTACTTCACAACCGCTTGTTTATTGATGGCGTCGGCGCTATTGGCTTTTGCTAAGATCAATGATAAGGCCCTCAGTGATCTCACCCCCGTTAACCGACTCAGTGAACAATGGGTTGGTCAGATACAAGTTCTCCGAGATCCAGAGATGATTCTAAGCCCAGAACTAGAGGCGATTCTCTATAAACATCAATGTGATTGTGTGGCATACATCAGCGATGAGCCCGGCTATTCAGAACTCTCCATACTCAACAAAGCAACGCGTCAATCCGTCAATATCTTTTACACCGCAACGCAATTGGATCAAGCGAGTGCAGAGATAGCGCTATTCCTAGAAAGAGGCCAATTATGATGCCATTTATAGCTCTGTTTTCCTCGTTAACGTTATTCATTGGTATATGGAGTATCCCTTCCTCTCCACCACAAGAGGAGCGCCATTATCAACATAGCGTGGTGGATCTCATACTCGATGGAAATGTACTACGTACCGATGGACTCACCAAAATAAGTGATAACAAGGTTCTACACCTTATATCCATTCAAGATGACAACATGCCCGACCCTATTATTCTTCGGTTTAAAGGAGAAGCAGGTCTTTCTCAATCACTTTTCTTTTCAATATCAGGCACTATCGACTTAGTTTCCGTACAAAAAATAAGTAAAACAATGAATGACAGCTTATTGTCG
Organism: Vibrio sp. RW; assembly: GCF_027587105.1. Taxonomy (NCBI): domain Bacteria; kingdom Pseudomonadati; phylum Pseudomonadota; class Gammaproteobacteria; order Vibrionales; family Vibrionaceae; genus Vibrio; species Vibrio sp. RW. The sequence continues at coordinate 26,499 of NZ_JAPPTM010000039.1, read as the reverse complement.
CCCTACCTACTCATCAACAATGACCCATTAACACTCAAGGTTGATGTCTTAAGTTCGAACGATTTATTTTCCATCATTCGCACATGTAATACAGGTCGAACACAACTACTAGCTAAAAGATAATCTAAATATGATAACCATCTATATTACCCATACAAACGGTTGGTTATCTTATTTATTTATCCCATAACGAACATATTCTATTCGTCGACCTAAACACTTCAAATGGCATCCCCGATGTCAGTTGCTCACTAACATTAAGAAATATTGACGTTCGAGTATAAAAAGTATTGCCTCATTTCATAAAAACAGCTTGAACTCCATCAAATAATTTCCCTTACGTTGCATAGTGTTTCATTAATAAAACAAAATCAACATTACAAGTCATTGAATTAAAGTGGAAAATTAATTCAATCCTTTTCAGTATCTATCTATTTATCAACATGAAAAAGTGAACGTGTCTTGTTAACTGCACGGCACACAAAACATTATCAAAATATAAAATTTATAAATGAGGGAATTGTTCATGATCAGTATAAACAGAAGTCTCTTAACAACCGCAGTGTTGTCTGTTCTATCAACCAGCGTAAACGCAAAGGTTTACCCTGACCAAATCGTGTTTGACCAACTTGGTGAGGATGTATGTCGCTCTGGCTATCGCCCTTTGGACCGTTATGAAGCTGAAGAACAGAAGAGTGCTTTGCTCGCTCGTATGGGCACTTGGCAGATCACAGGCTTAAAAGGAAACTGGGTGATCATGGGGCCTGGCTATCATGGTGAAATTAAACAATCAAACAGCGGGTCAACGTTCTGTTATCCGAACAACGACCAATCTGAAATCCCTAACTATTCCGCTAAATCGGTTCCAGAAGGCAGCGAGATCGATGTTCAGTATGAATTAGTGAACAACCGTAACGATTTTGTTCGCCCATTAAGCTATTTAGCTCACAACCTAGGTTACGCATGGGTTAGCGGTAATAATAGTCAGTATGTGGGTGAAGACATGACGATAGAACGCTCTGGCGACAGCTGGGTGATACAAGGAAACAACAGTGGATCTTGTAGCGGTTATCGTTGTGGTGAAAAAACCAAAATCACCGTCGACAACTTTGCCTACACCGTTAACGATGACAACTTTTGGCATGGTGATGTTGTCGAATCAGACCGTGAATTAGTGAAGACCGTTTACGCTACCGCAAGAAACAACAGTAATATCGCCCAACAAGTGGTTGTCGATCTGAAAGTAGATGAATCAACAAACTGGTCGAAAACGAACAGCTATGGATTCTCGCAAAGCGTTCAAACAGAAAATACGTTTAAGTGGCCTCTTGTTGGCGAAACTAAACTCACTATTAAGTTTGAAGCCAACCAAAGCTTCTCTAAATCCAATGGTGGTTCTACTAGTGAACAAGTGACACTTCAAGCGCGCCCTATGGTTCCAGCAAACTCAGAGCTTCCGATTCGAGTTGAATTGTATCGTTCAAGCATCTCCTACCCATATAGATTCAACGCCGACATTAGTTACGATGTTGAGTTTAATGGCTTCCTTCGTTGGGGTGGCAACGCATGGCACACACATCCAGACAACCGCCCTTACAAAGCTCACAGCTTTACCATGGGTCGAGGCAGCGATAAATCCGCAGACATTCGCTACCAGTGGGATCACCGATACATTCCAGGTGAGACAAAATGGTGGGATTGGGGCTGGGCAATCAAAGAAGCTGGCTTATCAAACATGCAGTACGCAACAGGCGGAAGTTTACGCCCATTCCACTCTTATGTGTCGGGTGACTTTTACGCTGACTCTCAATTTGCCGGTACCATTGAGATTGGCCAAGCAACACCGATTACCAACAATTTACGTAGCAAAAGAAGTGTTGATTCCGTCAACGAAACCACTGAGCGCATTGGCGATATCGAAGTCACCACCAACTTCAATGCTGATGAGTTGAGCGACCTAGGTTTTGAAGGTGCAGAGATGAACATTAGCATCGTTGAATAACTACGTTTTGAAAAACTATGTTGTTTAATAAGAGCGCTACAAAGTTCTACAAGCATTAAAACACAAAAGCCCACGACACATCGTGGGCTTTCATATGTTCTATCAGAAAACGGCGAACTACATAGGCTCTTCCATTAGAAGCTTAACGCCCAGCCCCACCAGGACCATGCCTGTCACACCTTCCATCCACTTCATAAAGCTCGCATTCTTAAGCAAGTTTTTAGCCGAGTTAAGTGCACCAGCTAAGCCACATTGCCACACCATCGCAATCATAAAGTGGACCGAAGCCATCAGCATAGATTGTAATAACGGTGAACCTTCAGGGTTTACGAATTGAGGCAGAAAAGCCAAATAGAAAACCGCCGTTTTAGGGTTAAGCACATTAGACAAGAAGCCTTCACGCAAAGAACGCTTAGCACTGTAGGCTTGCTTAGCTTGCTCACCCACCTCCACTTCACCACCATTTTTCATCAAAGCTCGTAAACTGCTTAAGCCAAGCCAAATCAGGTAAACCGCGCCCACCATTTTAACGGCTTGAAAGAGTTCAGCTGATTGAGCAAGAATCGCGGAGATTCCCACAGCAGAGAAAAAGGCGTGTACATAAAGGCCGCTACAAATACCAAAGCTGGTCATACAGCCGTCAGCTAAGCCCGAGCGGCTCGTATTGCGAATCACTAATGCCGTATCTAAACCCGGCGTTAATGTTAAAATAGTGATGGCAATAAGAAATGCCTCAAAGTTCAAAATATCCATATCATTGTCATTCTTGTTCAGCGATTTATCATCAATACCGTGTATCTGAACAATTCGCAAGCAACAATTGCCATCAGCTATACAACTCACTGATTTTGTGCACACTGATACAGTTTAACTTGTTAAAAAATAGTAAATTCCCGACATCACTTGCCTTGGTCGTTTAAGCTATATTTTCTACTAGCTGTATATTTTCTACTATAGTTCGCCGCTTCTAGAAGCAGGCAAAGTAAAAACCACAATAAGGTATGAGCCTAACCTCCGGCGTTGCCAGTAGGATCACTAAAAAAACTAAATTAAGAGTAGTCAAATGAGCGCATTCAAAAAACTAGTCGAACACTCTAAAAAATGTTCACGCTTTCAACACCTAGCCGCTATTTGTGGTTGGGACCAAGCTTCAATGATGCCCGCAGGTGGTAACCAAGCTCGCAGTGAAGCAATGGCCGAGCTATCTGTTCATATTCACGGCCTAATGACTCAACCGCAACTTGGTGATTGGATTGCAGACGCCGAAAACGAAGCGCTGAACAACGAGCAACACTCGTCACTTCGTGAAATCAAACGCCAGTGGCAACAAGCTAACCTACTTCCAGAAAAACTGGTTGAAGCTAAGTCTCTAGCGGGTTCAAAATGTGAACATGCGTGGCGTAGCCAACGTGGTAATAACGACTGGGTTGGTTTTGAAAAGAACTGGCGTGAAGTGGTTGAGCTGTCACGTGAAGAAGCACAAATCCGTGCAGATGCCGCTAACCTAACACCGTATGATGCGATGCTGGATATCTATGAACCGGGCACCAGCTCTGCTTCACTGGATATCTTATTTGCAGACGTGAAAACGTGGCTACCAAGCCTGATCGACGAAGTAATTGAAAAACAGTCAAGCGAGCAATTTAACGCGCCATCGGGTATCTATTCGACAGAGAAACAGAAAGCACTTGGCCTGGAAGTCATGAAGCTACTTCAATTCGATTTCGAACACGGCCGATTAGATGAAAGTGTTCACCCATTCTGTGGCGGCGTCCCTTCAGACGTGCGTATCACGACTCGCTACGATGAAGCTGAATTCGTTCAAAGCCTAATGGGCATCGTCCACGAAACAGGTCACGCACGTTACGAGCAAGGCTTACCTAAACACCTAGCAGGCCAACCTGCCGGTGAAGCTCGCTCTATGGGTATCCATGAATCTCAGTCTTTGTTCTTCGAGATGCAAGTTGGTCGCAGCGATCCGTTCATTGGACACTTAGCGAACCTCACAGGTCAACAATTCTCTGGTTCAGAGTTTGAGAAAGAGAACTTCCAGAAGATCTACACTCGCGTGAAGAAGGACTTCATCCGTGTTGATGCCGATGAGTTAACCTACCCGGCACACGTTATCTTACGTTACGAGATTGAGCGTGACTTAATCAACGGCAAGATCAAACACACCGATGTGCCAGAACTTTGGAATACCAAGATGCAGTCTTACCTTGGTTTAAGCACTCAAGGCAACTTCACTAATGGCTGTATGCAAGACATTCACTGGACAGACGGCGCATTCGGTTATTTTCCATCTTACACACTCGGTGCGATGTACGCGGCTCAGTTCATGGCTTCAATGAAGAAAACGGTTGATGTGAACTCAGTGATTGAAAGCGGTGACCTATCCCCTATCTTCACTTGGTTAGAGTCGAACATTTGGAGTAAAGGCAGTCTGCTGACCACTGATGATTTAGTGAGAGGTGCGACAGGAGAAACACTTAACGCTGCATACTTTAAAAGGCACCTAGAAGAGCGCTATCTATAATCACTTGATACTAAGCCTTCCTATTGTTATTTGAAGGAAGGCTCAGTCTTCACTGATATAGAGCTTTGTCCCAATGGTAATTGCCGCCGATTATCTGTAATTTTTATCAAACTTAAGTTGTGGGATAAAGTCATTATAATATAGTTACTTACGTGAAAATCTTCCTTTTTTAAATACCTTTCATAAAAATAATTTCAATTTATTTTACTTTTCTGCATCCAAATACCTTGTTCGATTGTAGTACCTAGTAACAGCAAGAAAAAGCTGTTTTTCAACTTCAAAATCGACTGATAAAAAGGGATACGACAGTGAAAAAACAATACATATTGAAAACATTAAAAATCACAGCAACATCAGCTCTAATGGCTATGGCTGCTCAATCCTACGCTGGTACTTTTTCTCAAGACAACCTACCAAGTGAAGTACGTGTACCGGACGGTAACAAAGTCGCCATGTTTACTGTTGCAGAAGGTAATATCACATGGGAGTGCAAAGTAGACAGTTCAGATGACAAGAATGCAAAATGGGCATTTGCTGGTCCTCGAGCCATTTTAAGTGATAACAAAGGCAACCATTTAGTCTCTTATTTTGGTCCTCCTGCAACATGGGAATCTCTTGATGGTTCATCTATTACCGGTAAACAACTAGCCGTTTCACCTTCAGAAAAAGGCAGTATTCCGATGCAGTTAGTCAAAGCAAATGAGTCTATGCGTCCCGGTACATTAAAAGATGTCACTTATATACAGCGTATTAATTTGAAGGGCGGCGCTGCTCCAATGACAGGTTGTACTATGGATAAACTTGGTCATAAAGTCGTGGTTAACTACTCTGGTGAGTATCTATTTTGGAAACAAAAGTGAGCGCATTACCGCCACCATACACGATAATAAACACCGACTAAATAATGACTTAAAACGTCCAGTTACGTATACTGGACGTTTTATAAACAGGTATATCGTGTGTCAATATCGACAGAGTTCGACTATGAAAGTGTTCTAATGCACTGCGCTCAAGGTGATCGCCAAGCCTTAAGACAGTTATATGAACAGGAAGCATCAAGATTACTCACTGTAGTGCTGAGGATTTTGCAAAACCGTGCTTTATCCGAAGACGTTGTGCATGACGCCTTTATAAAAATTTGGAAAAATGCAAACTCCTACCATCAAGAGCTAGGGTCCGCACGTGGTTGGATATATACGTTAACCCGTAATTTAGCGTTAAATGCACTTAAACACTCCAACCGCCAAATCTTATCAGAACCAGATTTGTTACTCGCTCTATGTGATAGTCAAGTATTGGACTTAGCAGAGCAGCCAGATGGTATTTCTGAACTTTCAGAAGATCCTTTGGCACAAACGTCTCTACAAACATGTTTGGAATATTTAGAACCGGAACGCAAATTGTGTATATTGCACGCTTATGTTGATGGCTACACCCAAGACGAAATTTCTCAATTGCTTAACAAACCCCTTGGTACCGTAAAATCATGGATTAAGCGCAGCTTGAATGCTTTAAAGGGGTGTCTGCAATGAAAAAAGATACGCAACAAATTCCTATCAACGATGATAATTTAGCCGGCCAATATGTGCTTGGCACACTGACAGAAGAAGAACGATATAATTTTGAAAAACGTTTAGCTCACAGTAGCGAATTACAACAAGCGGTTAATCAATGGCAAACTCATTTTTTGTCTATTACTGATAGATTAGAGCCAAAAGTCGCCTCTCAGTCTTTATCTGCACGTATTGAGCGCAGCCTAGATGAACTTGAAGAATTTTCTAAACCGGCAACGCAATCAAGACCTGAACCACAAAGCCATTTCTGGCAAAGTCTCGGTTTATGGCGGGCTATTTCAATGGCTTGCCTTGTACTAGCGATGGTACTAGGTTTTAAATTACAAACCCTTGAACCAATGCAAAGTACACCCACTTATATCGCGGTATTAGTACAACCAGAAAACAAAAACCCAAGTTGGGTAATACAAACCACTCATGCCAATCAGATGCAACTAGTTCCCCTGGGTGCAGTGAAAATACCAGAAGGCAAAGCATTACAATTTTGGACAAAAGCCGACGATTGGGATGCACCTGTCTCACTAGGATTAGTCAGAGAAGGCGAAACGCTTAATCTAAATATTAGTGAACTACCGCCACTAACAGAAAACCAATTGTTCGAACTAACTTTAGAGCAAGAGACAGGCTCTTCTACAGGTCGACCAACTGGCCCTATTACCTCAATTGGGCGCGGCCTTTCGATATAGTGAGCAGATAATTTAAAGACCATCTAAAACTCATTACCTAAAGTGAATGAATAGAAAGAAGGCTGAGCAGGTTACTGACTCAGCCTTTTTTGACGACAGCTAGAAATCAGCAACGTAATATCGATTCAAAACTTCATAGACCTCAGTCGCCTTTCAACATATCTAAAAAAATCTGTCTCGACTCGGGTGTGTTGTCTCTGTGGGTTTCGTACTTGATATGTGTCTCGGCATCGGCAGACTGAGATAATTTGATACTCCAAAGTGCTATCAATTGGTTCGGTACAATTGAATATCGAACATCGATAACACGCAGATCATCCATTGGATCTTGCGCCACATAACCATTTGAGAACCAGCGAAAACGTTCAATGTCTTTAGCTTGTTGTGAATTAGGATCGAGCCAAGGGAAATCTTGACTCACATTCAGTTTAGCTATTGAGTCTCCAGGATAGGTTTTAACGGAGGAACCGACTCGAACAGCATCTACGTAGTATTGAGATTCTGTTTCGTACACCACTTTCCACACTAAGATATTTGCAAAGCTCGGCTTGGCCTCTAACCGAATAGGTGCATGTTGTCGTTCTTGTGCTAATTGCCATCCTATCGCTTCTGCCCTATCCCTTTGAATCATGCCCAACGTTGGGTAAATCAAAGCCCACAAAAACGCAATACGAGCCAGAAAAAGGATTCGTTTCCATGTTGCAAGCACAAGTAATATCAAGATAGGAAGTGTATAGACAGGGTCGATAATCGAAATGGTATTCCAAGCATAACGTTCGTTGGTGAGCGGCCAGAACAGCTGAGTGCCATACGTAGTACAAGAATCGAGTAATGCATGTGTGCCATAGCCTAACGCGCAATAGAACCAGCTCTGTTTAAACGAGAGATCGCGCCTTTTAGCAATCAAAGGATACAAAACCAGAGCACAAATCAAGCTGCCAATAGGGATAAACAGGAGTGAATGGGTAAACTGTCGATGGAACTCCAATGCCAGTAAAGGATCACTCTCCGATCGAATAAACGCATCTAAATCTGGCGCCATTCCAGAGAGCAAACCTAGAACCCCAGCGACCACCAAATGTTGTTTTTTACTCGCCGCTTGTGACAAAGAAGCGCCTAGCACACCCTGCGTTAACGGATCCATAACTCACTCACTTTTAGCATTCTCTTGATCTGAACAAGTACATTTAGCTATAGCAGTGAATCCGGTTAAACAACAATATTTTGTCAACATACTCATAGACCTAATAGTATAAATGTAGACTGGCAAACAAAAAAAGCAGCCTGATGACTGCTACTTTCTATTGTTATTATTGGAGCTACCCACTGATACCTGCAACATAGGCAGTCGAACGACCAAAACTTAGCGAGCGACCATGCTAGCAGCGATAACAACTAACAGTACTGAGAAGATCTTCTTAATCGTAGGGACTGGCAAGTGGTTTGTCGCTTTTGCGCCTAACGGAGCCGTGAACCAAGAGGTGCACACGATACCCAGCAGCGCTGGTAAATAAACAAAACCTGCAAATCCATCGGTTAAAGCAAAATGGCTACTGCCCGCAGTGATATAACCGATAGAACCAAATAACGCGATAACAATGCCACACGCAGACGCACAGCCGATCGCCTTTTTCATATCGACCGAAAAGAACGTTAATAGTGGAACTAACAACGCACCGCCACCAATCCCTATCATGGCAGACAAGCCGCCAGTAATGGTTGTTAGAACGGTTAACCCCCCTTTATTCGGTAGTTTTCGTTCGTTAGGCGTGCCGCTTTTACTGCTTAAGAACATCTTAATCGCGATAAGAACCACGCTCACAGCAAACACGATACGAACGACCTTTTCCGGCAATAACGCCGCCATAAAACCACTAACCAAAGCACCAAGGGCAACACCCAGCATGATCCAAGGTGCCAGATCCCAAGGCACGTTGCCATTCTTGTGGTGAGCGAGCGCAGAAGACGTTGAAGTAAATAGAATCGAGGCCAACGAGGTCGCAATCGCAGCAACAACAACTTGGTCGGACGGCAGAACTTCTAAGTAAAGTAAAATGCTGCTTAACACCGGAACAATAATCAGCCCTCCACCAATGCCCAAAAGCCCGGCAAGAAAACCAACACCACTGCCTAGTAACGCACAGTAGAAAATCAACAACAGCAATTCACTCATTTCATCCATCTCTTATTAAATTAATTTACCTTAAATAACACACTATTAATGTGGTTATATTTCCATTAAGCTAATTAATATAACTGACACCGACTTAAACATTCAAACATATAGATCATGAATATTCCTCATGATGAATGTGAAGTAATACCATTATTAATCCCACACCTATCCACGTATAAAAACCTTAAGCGATTAACTTTATACGACATTAATTCTACTCAGTATTAATTTCAGAAAGCATAGCCTTCGATTCTTAATCCGGTCACAAGCAAAAAATAAAGCAGTTTTAATACTAAAAGACCGAGAGAACCAGACAACGAATTGGGATACTAGACCAGCATGAATAAAGAACTTAATTTTACGATTAAAAGCATTAGCCTCGACGAAAACTACCAGCCTGCAGACAGCACGCGTATCACAACCAACTTTGCGAACTTAGCTAGAGGCGACAGCCGTCAAGCAAACTTACGTAACGCACTGCAGATGATTGACAACAGTTTCAATGCCTTAGCACACTGGGACAACCCAAAGGGCGACCGCTACTCTGTGGAGCTTGAAATCATTTCTGTTGACATGGACATTGAAAGCAACGGCGAAGCATTCCCTTCAATTGAAGTTCTGAAAACAAACATTCTGGACCACAAAACCAACGAGCGTATTGAAGGCATTATCGGAAACAACTTTTCTTCTTATGTTCGAGATTATGACTTCAGCGTATTACTTTTGGATCATAATAAAGGCCAAGATAAATTCAGTATTCCAGAAGATTTTGGGGATTTACACGGCAAGCTGTTTAAACATTTCGTTAACTCTGAAGCTTACAAACAGAATTTCAATAAGCCACCTGTTATTTGTTTGAGTGTTTCAGATAATAAAACCTATTACCGTACTGAAAATCAACACCCTGTATTAGGCTTTGAATACCAACCTAATGAATCTTCTTTAACTGAGCAATACTTCAAGAAGATGGGATTACAGGTTCGTTATTTCATGCCGCCAAATACTGTTGCTCCTCTGGCTTTCTATTTCTTTGGTGATCTTCTGAACGATTACTCTAACCTAGAGCTTATCAGCACCATCAGCACCATGGGTACTTTCCAGAAAATCTACCGACCTGAGATTTACAACGCGAACGCGGTCGCAGGCAACTGTTACCAACCAAACTTGAAAAACTTGGACCACTCACTGACTCAGATCGTGTATGACCGAGAAGAACGCGGCAAGTTAGCTATTGAGCAAGGTAAATTCGCAGAAGAACATTTCATTAAGCCATATCAATCGGTTCTTGAGAACTGGTTTGCCAATTACGCGCTTTAATCAATTTATTAGGCGCTTTAATCCATTAATTACGCGCTTTGGGCAATCTAAGGATAGGCAGAATTAATTATGAAAACACTATTACCAACTTCAACAGCAGGCAGCTTACCTAAGCCGTCTTGGCTAGCACAACCAGAAACACTTTGGTCTCCATGGAAACTGGAAGGCGACGAATTAACGGATGGCAAGCAAGATGCGCTGCGCGTGTCTCTGCATGAACAACAACAAGCCGGCATCGATATCGTGAGTGATGGCGAACAAACCCGCCAGCACTTTGTGACCACCTTCATTGAACACCTGAATGGTGTCGATTTCGAGAAGCGTGAAACCGTTAAAATCCGCGACCGCTACGATGCGAGTGTACCGACGGTTGTAGGCCCAGTATCTCGTCAGAAATCGGTGTTTATTGAAGATGCGAAATTCTTACGTCAGCAAACCGACCAACCGATCAAATGGGCTCTGCCGGGGCCTATGACCATGATTGATACACTTTACGATGCGCATTACCAAAGCCGTGAAAAACTGGCGTGGGAATTTGCAAAGATCCTCAACGAAGAAGCGAAAGAACTTGAAGCTGCGGGTGTTGATATTATTCAGTTCGATGAGCCCGCATTTAACGTGTTCTTTGATGAAGTAAACGATTGGGGTATCGCTTGTTTGGAAAGAGCCATTGAAGGGCTTAAATGCGAAACCGCAGTACACATTTGCTATGGTTACGGCATCAAAGCAAACACAGATTGGAAAAAGACATTGGGCACTGAGTGGCGCCAATATGAAGAAGTCTTCCCTAAGCTGCAGCAATCCAATATCGACATCATCTCATTAGAGTGTCACAACTCTCATGTACCACTTGAACTGCTTGAGCTTGTTCGCGGCAAGAAAGTGATGGTCGGTGCGATTGATGTGGCAACCGATTCTATTGAAACACCGGAAGAAGTAGCCAGCACTTTAAGAGAAACACTTAAGTATGTTGATGCAGACAAGCTCTATCCTTGCACTAACTGCGGCATGGCTCCCCTACCTCGCGACATTGCCTCAGCTAAGCTGAATGCACTCAGCGCTGGCGCAAAGATCGTTCGTAAAGAGCTTTCAGCTTAACGGCTGATCTGAATAGAAAAACTAAATATTGAAGCCTAAGTATCGAATGATGCTTAGGCGATACTTGGCTTCTTTTCGCAATTTGATGGCTTGTTTGATAATGGTGTCCATAACTCTCCCTGACGCTTAAGCGCTGTGCTATGCGTTCATTTCCTCGAACATCTGCTTATAAGATTGAGTTTGTAGTGCTGATTGAGTCAGCCCAAACCGACTGGCTAATAACTCCAATTCATCTTTATAAACCGATAACTTAGACTCATCGTCCGTCATGATAGCGAACTCTGCAAAATCACCGATACCCGTTAGTGAGTCGACAGTAATATGAAATTCGCCCACAAAGTAGATACTGCGTGTCTTCTGCGCTTTTAGGATCACTTCGTAACCCATGTTCTCAAGCATACTCTTAGCATTCGACGCATCGGTGATGTTTGTCGCTTCACATCGGTCAGACTCTGGACCTTTTACAATCCATAGCTTAATGCCCGACGGTTCCATTGTGCGAATACATAAACTCTTGTTTTGAGCTTGTAAGCTTCTGTCTGGGCTATCGAAATACCAATCGCACTCAAGGTTATCTTGGAGCATGACTTCATGGGGAATAAGACTCAATGTATTCAAGAATTCTGATTTAGAATCGAGGCGATACTTAAGCTCTACTTCGTATTTACCTTGGAAATGGTCATTAGTCATATACTAGCTCGGTGCAAAAAAATGGATACTAGCACACCAATAGAACCTGAAGTATGGGTTGGGACACAACACCACTTAAAACAGCCAAACTATGCACGGCAAGCCAATACACGCTGCCATTCATCTTGGTTCATGGCCCCTTTCGGAAGGTAAATATTGCGTTTTTGCATCGCGCCTTTCGTGTAGGAAAGCTTGATAGCGGACCCGATACCAAAAGGAAGAATACTTCCTTGTAACTTGATATCAAGTGGATCTGAAAAGATGTTATATGTGTGCCCAAACTTTGCTTCAATTGATTTAACTAAAATCACTGTAGCGATAAAAATCAAAATGCCCATTCACTCGTCCATCCATGCTTTTAAACTAAAACATATATCCATAGATACTATCGCCCTACTCTTCACTTTTTGTTCTCAATTCAGACGCAGAGACAGCTCGAACACAATTATCTATAGCGCCGTTTTCGCTCCTTGTTCTCAATTTATCATTAGTCAGGAGCAACACTTCTTGCACTGAATATAATAGTGAGGGCTGGTTAACTGCTTCCTTTAATGTTTCGATCTCTTTTTCTGTCTGCGGGTTCTTAGGGACGACATCAACATTGGTAATATTGGTAGTCAGCTCTTTGCCGTTTAGTGACCATGAGCCTACTAGAAACAAGTCAAAGTTCACGTTTCCCTCATGAACTTTAGTTTCTGTTATTGAGCTTGCTACACCAGTGAAACTACCATCCGGTGAATAGATACTTAAGGCATCAAGCCAAGATATTGGTAATGCGGTACTACACTTCCATGCCCCAACCAATTGCTCAGAGTTCGCTATAGAAGCAAAAGAATGGGCACTTAAAGCAAGACATAAAAGAGTTCTAAAAATTTTCATAACATTCCTTGTATATGATGATCATCTAAACAGAAGCTAACCCCTACTTTAAGGTATTTTTCAATAAAGATAGAAGCTGCACCGTTAAGTTTTTGGCACATAGAACACATACAGCCCTAATAACTCAGAACATAACGATCAAATTTAACACATAGTCACAATGCCACATGTAATGCATCTTTTCGGGTAAATTTGTTGGCATGTCTAGACTAGTACCGACTCCTTTAACGCATTACGCCAATATTGCACCGGTTTATCAGACACAGAACCGGTTTCATTCGCCACTGAGACTAGGAAGTCACATAAGTTGGTCGCAACCTCTTCATTGCCTAACAAGTACAAACTGCGAATGGCTCGTGTTAGACGAAGCTGGTTATGGTCGTGATTCTTCAACCATAGATATGCACCGAATGATTACGTCTTTCAAAGACAAACTCCTTCAGAAAGCTTCCTTCGGTACATATAATTTCAAGCGACTGACATAAATGACTAGCGCAAGAAACTAACGCAAATGGCTAACACAAGAGACTAACGTAAGCGTCTCAACACAACCTGTTGGTCAAGCTCATTCTGATAGTCCGTGTAATCAAGCCCTTGATCAAATATGTACTCAGTGACAAGAGTACGAATGCACTCAACTAATGTGCTTGCTTGCCAAGGCTTTTCAAAATAACGGTCGATGCCTGCTGCATTAATCGCATTGATAGTATCAGTATGAGTGGCCTGCCCCGTAAGAAGAATTTTCTTTGTATTCGGAAAGCGACTGTCATGGAACACTTCAGTGAGTAACTCCACACCCGTTTTCCCTGGCATCACGTGATCAGATACGATGACGGTAATGTGTTCGCCTTCTGCGTCAAGTTCATCAATGAGATCAAGCACTTCTTGCGCTGATTCACAATCTTCAATATTCAGCCAACTCGCCAGCGGCTCTAAATCTTGTACCACTGCGCTCAGTACTTCTCTCTGGTCATCGACACAGATTAAATTAAGCTTCTCCATGTTCACCCTCTACTGGTAACTTGATTCTAAATACCGTTTTAGAAGCATCACTTTTCACAACGATACTTCCGCCATAACCCGCCACAATCCGCTTAACTATTGATAAACCCAAGCCCAATCCAAACGATAAACCACCTTTTTTAGTGGTGAAGTTGGGCTGAAATACCTTTCTACGAGTCACCTCGTCTATCTCAGGGCCGTTATTCGTGATCGTAACTAATATTCTTTTCTTACTTAATCTGGTTTGAATTTCGATTGCAGCATCGTCTGAATTCGACATTGCATCACAAGCATTCTTTACAATGTTGACCCAAATCTGAACAAGCTCTGTTTTCGAGCCTTTAAAAGTCGGCAAATCTGCAGGGCTCAATCGCACAGACACTCTACGTAACTCACTTTGTAACAAGGATAAGGCATGGTTAATGGAGTCGTTAATATCAACCGCTTCTTCGGTGTCAATATCAACTCTGCCAAGTTGTTTAACCGATTTTACGATGCCAACGGTGTGTCTAGATGCCAAACGTAAATCATGTAAATCACAGCCCATCTGCCAAAAACGAATCGCTTCTTCTGGGTTTTTCAGCCAATGTTTTGAAATAACGTCTGTTGCATATGAAGCGTCAATTGGAATCGCCTTTGCAAGAGAGCGTGCAATGTTTTTGTCTAAACCATATTTTCTTTCAAATTGTCGCCCACGTGTTCGTGCTTCTAACGACGACGTTTTCTGACCATGCATTAAGCCAAAATCGAAAAATTGACTGGCTTCTGGATGCACTTCTTCAAGCAGCTCCATGATGACCGTTTCAAGTCGACCAGATTTACTATTTACTACACCAATAGCGTTGTTAAGTTCATGAGCAATCCCTGCAGCCAATTGACCCAAGGTCGTCATTTGCTCAGCAGTATGTAACTTCTCTAGCGCTTTTTGTTTCGCTATCGCTTCTTGTGTTGCACGGCGTTGACGACGCGACAACTCATTGACAATCACAGGTGTAAACTGTGCGGTAAGAGGGCCAAATTTACGTTCATCTTCTGCCGGCGTGTCTTTATCGATCCACGCTAACTCAACATCGGTTTTAGCAACAACCGTTGAAGATGCTGTCCAATTACCTGAAAAGAAGCTATGAACGCCTATAAAAGCCCCACTACCCGCGCTAAATATTCGCACTTGCGGTGTGTTCGCATCGGTATAAAACCCTTCCAGTTCTCCACTAAACACATAATACAAACGAGTGTTTAACGCTGATTGTTCAATAATGGTGTTACCGGCACGGCACGTCACCCGACGTTCTGTCTGATTAAAATAACGATCGATAAGTGCTTCTAGCTTTTGTTGATACACGTATCGTTATCCTATGTGACCAATTGAATGTAGCAGCCACACCATAACAAAGCTCAATAGCACACCAACCACACCCAAAATAATACCGATTCTGGCCATTTGATTACTTTGCACATGACCAGTGGCATGAGCCAACGCATTCGGTGGCGTACTGATTGGTAGCGACATACCTAATGAAGCGGCAAAAGTCACAACCAGAATTAACGTTAACTCACCGCCTAGTGGCGTGAGTGACGCCATAGACGAACCTAATGCAGCCATAATTGGCATTAACAAGTTAGCCGTTGCGGTATGAGACATAAAGTTTGCCATTACCAAGCACAAGAACGCCGCTCCGAACAACACCACATAGGGTGAGTAAGCATCAAACGGAATACTGTGTACCACGAGCTTTGCTAAGCCAGTTTTATCGAGCGCTAAACCAAGCGCAATACCACCTGACACAAGCCACAATACGTCCCAAGAAATTTTCTTCAGGTCTTCTTTATTGATGATCCCGGAGAGAGAGAACACAGCGACAGGAATCAGAGCGACGGTATAAGAGTTCATGCCATGGCTCGAGCCCATTAACCAAAGAATGATGGTCAGCGCAAAAGTGACGTATACCGCAATGGCTTTGGGCGTTTTAAGGAATTTACCTTTGATGCTTAGCTCGATTTTCTTTTGGTCAGCTTTGTACATAAAGCCGATTAAAAACCACGCTAACGCCATCATAATAACGACAAACGGCACACCAAATGCCATCCATTCGCCGAACGTAATTAGGTTATCGCCAACTAAATATTTAAGTGCGATAGCGTTCGGGGGGGTGCCGATCGGGGTACCAATGCCACCGATGTTAGCGGCAACAGGGATACAAAGCGCAAACGCTATACGACCGGGGTCTTTCGGGCCAAACACAGCCAGTACCGGTGTTAAAATAGATAGCATCATTGCCGTTGTTGCCGTGTTAGACATAAACATCGAAAAGATACCAGTGATCAACATTAAGCCGAGCATCACAAACTTCGGGTCTTGTCCAAATGGCTTCAACAACACGCGAGCTAAGTTTACGTCTAATCGATATTTAGTGGCAGCCATCGCTAAGAAGAAACCACCTAAAAACAGCATGATGATTGGGCTAGCGAATGTCGCCATAATATCGCTGTATTTTAACAGCTCACCAAAATGTTCCTCCCCATGCTCAAACCTCAAAAAGATCAGCCCTTTATCCGACAACATCAACAATTGCAGAACGATAATAACAACAGACGTCGCGTAGATCGGGATAGGCTCGAACACCCAGCACAATGCCGCTAATAAAAAGATCGCGATAACGCGTTGTTGAATAATCGTAAGGCCTTCAAATGGAAACGCTGATAGCGGCATGACGAGGATAATGAAAGGAATTAAAATAGGGATAATGTATTTAATATAGGGGCGCATAACACAAAAACTCTTCCTGAGATAACAACTACTTAGAAATTAGATTTAGAGTTCTAATTTAGTTCGACAACGAATTATCGACCTCTTATCACTATCTCACTATCGGCTAGATCAATGATTACGTGATCACGATATCCCCTTTTTCGATTCTGTGCGCTACCTCTACGTTTGTGTATCATTTACTGTTGCAAGTAAATTCCGAGAACCAAAAAGCAAACGTTCGCCTTTGCGTGGGAGACCCGTAAACTTCGGCGCTTGCACCGTTGCAGAGTACTCGCCTAAAACTTTTATCTCAGTTTGGTCTATCAGCTCACTCGCTTTAAGCCACACATTGTCTGATTTAGCGAAATATCCATTCAGATAATTCGCAGCCAAATAAGCTTTTAAAGAATGAGGTTGGTGGATGCTGGCACTGCTATAAAGTGCCTTTTCTAATAGTTGGTCGCTTGACATGTTTCCTCCGTGAAACTGATGCATTTGCTGAGTGAACATTTAATCTCAGTGTACTATTGGTGCCATAGTCGTTTGTTAGCTCACACACCACGCGACAAAGTCACTGATATGCTCATGATCAGCGACTACATCTTCAAGGGGGCTATCTATGAGTTTTTGCTTAAACTTGTACCACTCTCCAGTTTCTTTTGCGTCCAGAGAAAGGTGAGGCTCAATTGCTCCTAGCGACCATACCCATATTGAGT
This sequence comes from Vibrio sp. RW, assembly GCF_027587105.1. Classification (NCBI taxonomy): domain Bacteria; kingdom Pseudomonadati; phylum Pseudomonadota; class Gammaproteobacteria; order Vibrionales; family Vibrionaceae; genus Vibrio; species Vibrio sp. RW. The sequence continues at coordinate 9,074 of NZ_JAPPTM010000039.1, read as the reverse complement.
TTTCTTTGAAATACTCACGAATAACTCCAATCGGTTCTTTCGATTTTTCTTGGCTAGCTAATAGTTCATAAATATCCGAAGCTTTAAAGTTATTCCCCTTCGTTGGATTTCGTCCATTGAGTTCGAAACCATGCTCTGTCTGTAATTCTTGAATGATCTCTAAACAAGCTTCTAAGGCTGGGTGATCCTTATCAATAAGTTTCTTTGTTTTAGCTACAGTAAAAGCGAAATCTAAATCGGCTAAAGCCTTAGCGGGTATATTCATTTCACTCAAAATCGACAGCATACCCGGTATATTAGGTGAACCAGGTGCGATTGATGTGGCAACCGATTCGATTGAAACACCGGAAGAAGTCGCCAGCACTCTTAGAGAAACACTTAAGTATGTTGACGCCGATAAACTCTACCCATGTACCAACTGTGGTATGGCGCCCCTACCTCGCCAAATAGCATCGGCTAAGCTCAATGCGTTAAGTGCTGGTGCAGAGATTGTTCGAAAAGAGCTATCAGCGTAACCTTTTATCCGTATGTCCAAAACTAACTCTTGAAGCTTAAACCAGTTATCACAGCCTAAGCCGCATATCAGCGCTTAGGCTTTCTTTTTCCTACACATCACTTTCACTTTACTCCGTGAAACTGTCTATGTCGATGCGGTTATCTATTTAGCAAGCTCTTCATTTATCGCAGAAAACAGTCACCTTCTTCAGAGTTATTAGTGCCTTATTAAGCTCCAAGAAGCGGTAGATGCTTTCGTTTTTGATAAGTTAAAGCAAGCTCCAAGCACTGTTTGATTGCTACCTCAGGCATGGGCTCAGATAAATGCAATACAATTGCTCTATTACCTTGAAACTGCAGTGTATCTCCGTGTAACTCTCGAAATGTATCAACGAGCTTAGTTTGGCAGTTGAAAAATAAAGAGCAGTTATTCGGCGATTTCAATTTCCAATCAATTCGAATTGGGCTGCCCGCTTTAACACTGTAACTAGGCTCTCCCCACTTAAGAGATTCTTCGACTTCCCCTAACTTCAATTCACAGGACAGCTCAAAAATGAGAGAGCGCAGCTCTTCTAGTCGAATTCGAGCGTTCTCCGGATATTCTTCAAAACGATTTTTGACTAGCTTGTCCACTGAAACCTCCGATGATCCTAACAAATGGCGTAACTATTGTGTCAATGGTTTGGACGCTCTACTAACATGAACTAAACTTATTAGCTTGATCAATGGTTTAATGATTAACTGCGCACTACCCACTATAAATAACCAAGTACCACTTTCAATAAGAGACTCATTTAAAAAGAAAAAACTACCGATCAAAAACCAAACAGCTATTAACAAATCATTGAATGCACCTAAAGCCTCATAACGGCGCTGAATCACTATATGTTTCTTACCGATATCTACATCCAATTCAACACCTTGATTCACAAACTCTCCTTAGGTCGAACTATGATTAAGACTATAAATGGATATCAGACCGATGCTCCACTTGTCAACATAACGCTGCTAAAGTATGAGCAAGCAATACCTGAGTCACTGCAACCATAGGGTGACCGCAACCACACAGTGACAATGCCATACATTCCGAATCCCTTTAAAATTACTTGGTTGAATAATAAGAACTCCAAACGGGTAAATCAGATACATCCGTAATTGAAACTTGCTTCTTCTCCAAAAACGAATAACTGAAAACGGATAGCTTAGTACGTTTCTGAAATATTATACTTTTGCATAAAGGTGTTAGAGCTCAAACACCCTACTAGATTTCCCAAAGCGATCGAAAAAGCAATAATAAAAATCACTGCTTTTGAGATATTTCCGGTAAAAATATTGCTTCCAAATAGGTAAGCCATTACTGAGCAAACAAATAATACAAAAGCATATTTATTCACGAGGAAAAACCATGGGATTTCAAATGCCCAAAGTTCGCTGCGATATTTAAAGGTAAACAAACCACCCATAACATAGGTTAGCGCACCGAAGACAGCTATGATAATCACGGTGAATATATAAGGAAAAAATGGTTTATCTACCAAAAGGTAATATCCCATACGCCAAGTAAAAAAGAATGAAACGATCCAAAAAATCACTACTGGACCAATTAGTAACCCCATATCTCCTCCTTGAATTTAACGAGTAACATGTATTCTCCCTCTTAAGGACCTTCCACATTTGTGTGGTATTTAACAACACCGAGACACTATGTCTGATTAGCCTTAGTTCAGCTGTATCGACCTAGCTAAAACCATCATAGTCATTCTACTGTATAGCAAATAGTGAAGTCTCTTATTATATAGAAATCCAATGATTCAGAAAGACAGGCCTAAAGCTTTTAAAGCTTCCTCACATTGAGCTGCATTTTCAAATTGAACTCCAGTAATACCAACAGCGTTTGCGCCCATCACATTACGCGGCATGTCGTCTATAAATATGGTTTCCGAAGCATCTAATCTATACTGCATAAGTAACGATTGATAGATTTCTGCTTGGGGTTTGAGTAGCCCTAACTCCGCAGACACTGTCGCTCCGTCAAATAAAGGCCAAAACGTGTATGTAGACTTAAGATGGGAAACAATTTCGTGAACATTATCTGTTAACGCATAAACGTTGTAACCTGCTAACTTAACACGCTGCAGAAGATCAACAGAGCCGAAAATAAGGATTTGTGTTTGTTTGACGTAGTAAAATAAGCGCTCACATTCCAAGTCTGATAAATTAAGAAACTGCTGATACTGCGCTTTAGCATCAGATTCTGAAATTAAACCTTTATTTAAATCGAGCCAAGTTTCAGAATGAAAAATAGCCTTAACCAATACCTCGGGAGCTTTAACCTCACCAAATGTGAGCTTTACTATTTCCAAAGGAGCCCAACGGACAATCACGTTACCAATATCAAAGACTACATTTCTAATGCTTCCTGAGCTCATAGTTTCTCCTTTCACAGGTCTAATTCGCACTTCTTTTTAGTGACGGGAAATATATAACCATTCTCTTCTAACACTAATTAATTCATAAAACTGGGAGCTGTGTTTAACAACCGCTATCAAACCTCAACATTGATAGAATTAACATCTACCACCACTACGAAAATGTCGTTATTATTAACTTTGTAATTTAATAAAAAACGAAAAAACACACTCCTCAATAGGAAAGACGAATACATAAAATTAAAACAGAATAAATTATAGGAACTATCGTAATTTCATGTATTTATAATAAAAATTTAAAATTAAAGAATTATCGACATAACAATCAATAATGTTTTTGTATATTATAGTTTACATACTATAAAATTTAATTTTCCTGAAAAACTTGCCATAATTCCACACGCTCTCCCAATCTTGATTCGCAACACATGGCATTAATGTGTTGCATATAGGCTTCCTATAAAGTCGTTGGGAAGAAGGAGTTTATATTTATATCAGGAACGAAAAATGAACCAAAAACGTCAATTAAGCTGGAAAATAGCAGCTATTCTAGGTACCGCTTTCGGCTTTACAGCGCATGCTGCAGAAATGGTAAAAGTGGATAATGATACATTGCTACAACAAAGTATCCTCGCTCAATCGAATAGTGTCGCCCCACTAGAATTAGGTTTTTCTGAAGTAAAGCGGGTAGTGTTGCCCAATGGAAAAACAAAAGTCCGTTACCAACAAACACACTTAGGTTTACCCGTTTTTGATACCTCGGTTGTGGCAACACTCTCTAAAAACCAGCCTACTAAAGTCTTCGGTTCAATGGCGCAAGGAATCAGTGGTGACCTATCAAGCATCACTCCCAAACTGAATAAAAAGCAAGCTATTGCCGCTGCACTTTCAGCTCATAAAACCTTGGTAGTCGATAATATTTCTGTTGAAAACAAAAATGCAAAACTGATGGTGAGACTAGATGAGAACCAAATCGCTCAGATGGTTTACTTGGTCGACTTCTTCGTCGCTTCCGATCACCCAGAGCGCCCTTTTTACTTCATTGACGCTATCACTGGAGAAGTCCTCCAAAAATGGGACGGATTAAACCATGCCAAAGCTCTGGGAACAGGTCCAGGTGGCAACATAAAAACGGCTCGATATGAGTATGGAAGCGACTTTACGGGATTTTCCATAGACAAAACGGGCACGACTTGTACTTTGGAAAACTCCGCGGTTAAAACGGTCAACTTAAATAACGGAACCTCTGGTAACTCGGCATTCAGTTACAACTGTAGCGACAGCACCAATTACAATGACTATAAATACGTTAACGGTGCCTACTCGCCTCTTAACGACGCTCATTATTTCGGTAATGTTGTATTTGATATGTACAAAGATTGGATGAACACATCTCCCTTAACTTTCCAGCTTACCATGAGAGTGCACTACGGCTCTGATTACGAAAATGCTTTTTGGAACGGTACATCAATGACATTTGGGGATGGTAAAAATACCTTCTATCCGTTAGTCGATATCAACGTGAGTGCCCACGAAGTCAGTCACGGCTTTACTGAACAGAACTCTGGCTTGGTATATAAGAATATGTCGGGAGGTATTAACGAAGCGTTCTCAGACATTGCAGGCGAAGCTGCTGAATACTATCTGCGTGGAAATGTTGACTGGGTTGTCGGTAGCGATATCTTCAAATCAGAAGGTGGACTACGTTACTTTGATCAACCGTCTAAAGATGGCCGATCTATAGATCACGCTTCTCAATACTACGATGGTTTGAACGTGCATTTATCTAGCGGGTTTATAACCGTGCCTTTTACTTGTTAGCGAACAAATCTGGCTGGGATGTGCGTAAGGGCTTCGAGGTCTTTACGGTTGCAAACCAACTTTATTGGACGGCAAACAGTACCTTTGACGCTGGGGCTTGCGGTGTTGCAAAAGCCGCCGCAGACATGGGTTACGACGTTTCAGATGTTGAAGCCGCTTTTAGTACAGTCGGTGTCAATGCAAGTTGTGGAACGACGCCTCCAACTGGCAATATCTTAACCAAAGGCACTCCGATTGCGAACCTAAGCGGGAGCCAAAACTCTCAAACCTTCTACACTTTCACCGTTGAGTCAGCATCAAACGTAACAGTTTCAATGTCTGGTGGTACAGGCGACGCGGATCTTTACGTTAAATCGGGAAGCAAGCCGACGACTTCAAGTTACGACTGCCGCCCTTACCGTCCAGGAAACACAGAACAGTGTAATGTGAGTGCACAACCTGATGTAACGTATCATGTGTTATTGCGTGGGTACTCGAACTATTCAGGCCTAACATTGCGTTTAGATTGAGTTAAAACGTACCGTTGAAGGTCGCAACCAATAACAAAGCCTACTCACATGAGTAGGCTTCATTGCTTATTAAGCAGTTAGATTTATCTAGAGACTTGGTACTTAAATCCAAGACCAACAACAGTCAGTATTTATAAGCGTTGCCGTGCGCTTATAAACATAAAAGGGTTAGCCAAGCGCTCGCCCTTTTTCTTATCTGACTTATACAAGCCAACAGATACCCTCATACCTAAGCACTCTAAATCCCTACAAACCCAGGCTATACAGTTAATAATTTTGTTAATTAACTAATGATTGGTTTATAAACTTGGATGTAGCAAGTCAGCACTCACTTAATATTTTATAAATTGTTTAAATTGAGATCCTGTGCTGCACAACGAAATAAAAATAAGTTGTCTAACTTTTAAACACATTCACCTTACTGATAGGTTAATCCTTATAGGGCAAATGCTCTATTAATGATAAAAATTAAAATAAGGATTATTTATGAGACCATCTATTTCTATCAGTATGGTGCTTGCAACGACAGTGGTTGGCTTCCAGTCCTATGCAAACAATATCGACACAATAGACGCACGCTCTCTTTCAGAGAACTCCTCAGCACAAAAGCAATCTTTGGCGTTGCAAATCAGCGAGCGTTATTCCGATCTTGAGCTTTCTTTAAAGGCTCAAATTTCACAAAAGAGTCTATCCACACCAATAGAAAAACTGAACTCTTCTCAGCCCTACTCCGCATTCTCTAACAAGATGCAGAAAGCGGATCTTGGCTATCGCAAGATGAAAGGGATCAATAATTTCAGCGACTCTGTGTTAGAGATTCGCATGGCTGATGAAGCGATGATTGAAGCTTGGAAGAATGGCGAAAACCCGCTGTTTGCATTTGAACCATCAGGCGATGATTCGAATTGGCAATACATTGAAGCGTATGACGTGTACGGACAAGTTCATCAATTAGACGTGTACCAAATGCCAGACGTTCCTGTGTTTGTCGTTGATAGCAATGGTGCTGAAGAACTCAAAGCAGGCCTAATGGCGATGCAGGCCGAGATGAACAAACTAGGTACTGCAACCCAAATCAATTCTGGCTCCAAAAACACTGGCGATAATGAAGACAGTAAAGGGAGTAAAAACAGTAAGTTCCAGAAACAAACGTCTATGGGCAAAGCTAAACGCTCGATGGCGATGTCTGAACCTGAGCCGTTGAACACCACGCAGTTAACGAAAATCCGTTTGGCTGTCGACCAAGAACCGTGGATCTCTGGCAAAGCTGAAATCTATGCTATCGTCACTGGGGTCGATTCGAGTCGTGTAGAACCACAGCTTGACCTCGTTGAGATGCCTTATCTGGATTACGACAAGCAGACCTACTACCCAAATCAAACCGTTATCTTCTGGCCTCGTTACCGTTGGGGAGCAGCAGACATGATTTTGATGGAGCACGATGACGGCACCGATTACAAAGAGTTAGCCAAACTGCTAGTTCAAGCCGCAGAAGAGATATTGAAAATGATTCCTGATCCAGAAGTTCAGGGATATGCAATTATTCCTCAGATCACCGGTAAGATTATCGATGTGATTCCTGATGGTGTACTCGTGAATGACGATGACTTCGTCGACGTATTCTACACTTTGATGCAAAACACTTCTTATGTTGATCATCCTGGTGCCGGCGGGAATGCGGTCGCGTCGTTCGCACCTGTAATAATTTCACCTACAGAATAATATTTTTCACGTTGAGGGCTTCATTGTCGATGCCCTAATGAGTGATTAACTAACACTTCAGCGTATATGCCCTATGTAAATATACATTAGGTATATACGCTTCTTACTCAGTAAATAGGCAAACAACAAAGAAAGGCCCCCAAAAGAGCCTTTCTATTCTGAACTGTTAAATTATTTTATTTTAAAATTCTTCTTCGAGCGTTGGTTCATCCTTAGCTTCTGTTTGCTTCTCTTTGATTTCAACTTCTTTCAAACGAGCAGTAAAGTGTCTTAATACTGTTGGTTCATACGTAAAGTCGAGCCCTTTCACTTTGCTTGCGTTCTCTTTCACTTTTTCGAACGCTTCAATAATGAAATCCATGTGGGTTTGTGTGTATGTCGCTCTAGGAATGGTAAGACGCAGTAACTCTGCTGGGCATGAGTGTTGCTCTCCAGTAGCCGGATCACGTCCTTGCAATAATGAACCTATTTCAACCGCTCTTATGCCTGCCACCTTGTACAACTCGCACGCCAAAGCATGAGCTGGGAACTGACTAGCCGGAATATGAGGAAGCAGTTTCCCCGCATCCACAAACGCAGCATGACCGCCCGCTTGCTGACACACAATACCTATCGCTTCCAAGCCATCAACCAGGTATTGGACCTGACCGATGCGATACTCCAACCAATCTTGACGCATTCCATCATACAGGCCAACAGCAAGACGCTCCATCGCGCCACCTTCTAACCCTCCATAGGTTGGGAAACCTTCTTGCACGACGCACAGAGTTCGACATTCTGTGTACACATCCATGAAAGAGTCGTCTTTAAAGCACAACAAGCCGCCCATTTGTACCATGGCATCTTTCTTGGCCGACATAGCCAAACCATCCGCGTATTTGTAAGACTCACGTGTGATCTGTTCAATTGTCCAATCTTGATAACCGGATTCTCGCTGCTGAATGAAGTAAGCATTTTCAGCGTAACGAGCAGAGTCCATGATCACGGGAATGTCGTACTTTTGAGCGATTTCATAAACGGCTTTTAGATTGGCGATAGACACTGGCTGTCCACCCGCAGAGTTACAGGTAATGGTGCTTACAATGTATGGAACGTTTGCTGCGCCCGCTTCTAAGATCGCCTCTTCCAATTTGACGATGTCGAAGTTGCCTTTAAAGTCGGCATTCACTGAGGTGTCAAACGCTTCCTTGGTATAAACGTTCTTCGCCACGCAGCAATTCACTTGAGTGTGGCCTTGCGTGGTGTCAAAGAAGTAGTTCGACAAAGCGACCATTTTACCGCGATCGAGCCCTTTCTCCATTTCACGCTTCTTGATAAGAACAGGAATGTAAATCTGCTCTGCGCCACGCCCTTGGTGAGTAGGAATGGTCAGCTCATAGCCGAAGATATCTTTCACCGCATTCGACAGTGCATAGTAACTGCGACTACCACTGTAGGCTTCGTCACCCATCAACATCGCTGCTTGCATACGTTGAGTGATTGAACCGGTACCGCTGTCGGTCAGTAAATCGATGAACACATCATCACTGTCGAGCAGAAATGGGTTCATACCCGCTTCGACAATGGCTTGCTCACGATAAGCGCGAGTTGTTCTTTTTACTGGCTCTACAACGCGAATACGAAACGGTTCTGGTAGATGTTTGAAATTTTCCATAATAGTACCTTTCAACAAATTCAGCCTAAGGTGAAAAAGCTAAATTCATTATTTTTAGATGTGACGAGTCAACACCATTAATTTTATTTCACGTACGATCACACTTGTGATAATTACGATATAAATTAATAGCTAGAAATAGATTATTTAATCAATGGCGTATTGATTAGTTTTCAATTATTAATGACTAAGAGACAAGATCTCCATGCATAAAAACAAATACTAAACGCATAAGTTACGACATGTCTTAAAGACGAAATTAATAGAATTGGGCAAAGCTCATGGGCTCTGCTGGCGCGTGACGCCTAGAGGATACTACTCTGAAGAAAGGTGGAACGAGAGCTGGTGATCTAAAGTATACCAAGCTAACAAGGTTAGCCATGTTGTTGATTGCCATTTCAGGTACATGTTCACAATATATCCCTACGTTGAAATCAAGATGAA
>NZ_JAPPTM010000038.1:0-28809 GCF_027587105.1 Vibrio sp. RW | reverse complement strand
CAAGATAAAAGAGTTCATTTCATAATTAAAAGCATTACATCGCTTGTAACAAATGGAATTTAACTACTGGGCTAAGGCTTACACAATGAACGTTATGGTGGATGTGGTTTAACTCAGCAAAACAGGAAAGAGAACCTAGACTTTCGAATAAAATATTAGAACTAGCCTAATTACTTTGTCGCAGAGTGGTATTCAGTGGACGCAGAGTGGTATTCAGTCGACCGTAGCGGTAAATGAATATTGAATGATCGCGAAATTCTTAAGATCTATGGAATGTAACAACTAATGAAAACCAAAGTAGACCAAAGTAGACCAAAGTAAACCAAACTTGCGACCTATCTTCGTAAGGTAGGATGTTAGAAATTTTCGTCAGACCCTTCTTTAAGATTTAAAAATTTTTAATACTTTTAAACTTAAAAATTTAAAATGGGCTTCGCCTGAATTTATAGACCAAAAAGTGTGATGTCAAGCAGAACATTTTATTTTTGGGCGGGGGATGACGGGATGGCTGGGGCCGAGCGGTCGGGGGTGTCCCCCAGGATGCGGCAAAAGGTAGGGTGAGAGCTGGTGGCTCTCCCCTATCCTTTAGATGATTGTCAGCTCGGTGTTCAAGTTGAGCTTAGACTGATTGACCGATAGTTTGATTGTGCGTCCCAAGATGCGCCAAACGTACTTTGCGACTCTGCATGTCTTATATTCTTTCTCGCTTTCAAGTTCTGGCTTAGAGGTCTCTGTGGTGATTAGAGAAGCTATTTGAATTGCTTTCTCTAATACGTTTCCCGTGTGGCGCTCCCATGTCAGTTTGTTTAGCTCTGCTTTAAGCACATCACCTAAAGGTGTTGTGCCTAGAGTGCCAAGGATGTATTTGGTACCCAATTCGTCATAAGCAACTTTGTCTAGTTGCTTAGTTACTTCAACACTGAAAAAACGCCCTTTGATTAAGCCCATGTTATTCTCGCCAATTGAGCCAATTAGTTTGTTGTTTACAATGTAGTAGTTGTTAATAGTTACTGAATTCATATGTGCCCCCAAGCATCCAATTTGTTGAAAAACACCGCGCTTCCCAACTGTTTTAATTATAGCAAAATTACCGTAAATTACCATAAATTAGCATCAAATAAATAAAACAAATTTTCTTGACTTTGGCCGGGACAAAGGAGGCACAATAGGGCTCGAAAGAGGGATAGCTTTTTTAGGCGTAGCCGTAAAAAAAAGCGTTGAAACGCTTTTAGAAGGGCGAAGCCCAACATTCTTTATTCGTGTTCTCTCCATATTTCATGACAACGATCTTTTGGGTTGGCGTGAAATATGGTGAGAATAAAGACAGCCTTGAGCGAAAGGGTAAAGCATGGGAGGGTGGGCCACGGTATGCTTAGGGAATCCCCTGATAATGGAGTGCGATCAGCTAGCTACCGCTACAGCAGCTAGCAATAAAAAGACATAGGTCAGTGATCTAATTAGAATGCTGTGCCTTTTATGTATAGTTAGCAGCTTATCAATAAGCCCGAAAGCTTCTAGTAATGCGACCACTAAAACGAGCACCGTAAACATATCAGCTAAAGACTCAAAGCCTAGCCTTTCAAAAGTGAATGAGAGTAATTCAGCAACAGCTAAAACTCTCAATAAAACAACTGTAAAGTTCATACCCTCCTCCATTATCAAATATTTTATTTCTCATCGACTGCTAGTATATGGTAACTTAATGCGCGTAGATTGTGATGTTGTTTTTTAATGCAATTCAACATATACAGCTAGATATTTAACTTGATAATCTTCGGACAAAGGACACACAATAGGGCTCGACAGAGGGTCGCTTTTAGCTTTTCCAAGGCGTAGCCGTCTCGGGGGAAAGCGTTGAAATTCTTTTTGCGAAGGCGAAGCCGCCCTTCCTTTTGGCCACCAGCGACTTTGCATTTTCGGTGACAACACGCTTTACCGTTGGCGCTGAAAATGCGTTGGTGGACAAACAGCCTTGAGCGAAACAGATTCTTTTACTCAATATGGATTCTGCATGAGCGTGACAAGCGGCTTTTATGCTTGGCGCGTGGAATGCTCCATATTGACTCATTCAAGCGAGGCACGAGCAATAAAGACCTCTCGACGAGGGACGAGTCATAGAGGTCCCGTAGGTAATCGTGGGCGGGGTGGGCCTCGGCGTGCGTAGGAGATGGAATCTCCTGATAAGGGAGAGCAAATCGTGAAAACCCCCGACATGGGGGTATTCACCAGGAGCAGGTTAAGCCGCTTTCGCAAGCCCCTCCTCGCTGACTTCTTGGGGGAAGTACTGATTTTCGAGCTGCTGGCGCTCTTCGTTCAATTCGATACCCAGGGTTTTAAGAAGTAAGTTTGCAGCTAAGTTAACGCCAGCTTTGTTTACAATCATGTTGCCAGTGATTTGGTCGATGATGCGCCCAGAAAAATCCGACTCGTCTTTGTCACGGCTATAGTTTAAATCATCAAGCTTAGACCACTGAACCGTATCCAAACCACCTGTAGCTTCCATCGCTTCCTTGCCTGCGATCGCTAGAGCTTTCAACATAGCGACATGAGTCCAAATGTTCTTAGAGCGAATCATTTCTGGCGATTCATCATTGAACTCTAGACCACCCCACCCCATTTCTCGGCTCACTGTAATCCAGAAATCATTAGCTAAATCACGCTGTGTTTCTGGAATCTCTTTCACTGAGCTCTTAAGGCCGAGCAGCACTTGGTTTACGTCTTTTAGTGCTTTGAGTGGGAAATACTTATCGCTATTCTTGGCAATGGTATTGCGCTCAAAGTCTACCAGTCCCTTGAACGGTAGGCAGTTCTCAGCTAGGTAACGAGCAAGCTGCGGAAGTGGGTCACGTGAGTTGTATGCGTCTGTGATCGAAGCCATCGGCTTAGACAGGTTGGCGTTCACATCAGTGAAACCAAGCTGGCGCTCTTTCAATGTAAGATCAGTAAATAGCATCATTGGAATATCAACCTTAGCCAAATCAAATCCCATCTTTTCAAGTTCCTCGAGAAATAACTCTAAGCCAAGAGATATCCCCGACATGCGATGCTGACCATCGAAAAGTTTGACGGTGTTACACATCGAGATGTGCAAGTATCCTACCTTGGCACCTTTAGCCATTGGTTCAAATTCTGGCTTCATCCCTCTTTTGGCACATACCACACCCAGAACTGTAGGGATAATGTAGAAACGTTTGTGGTTTTCCATCAGGTAGTTACAGAAGTCTCGTGCACGCTTCATGTTGACTTCTCGCTGTGAGCGTTTAAGAACACTGCCCTTGTTGTCGATACGGAGCAGGTTCACCAAAACTTCAGCAGGGAAGTTGATTGAGTAGAATGGTTTGTATTGCTGCCCTTGCGCTGCAGGTAGTCGGTGTGCAAAGTTGCGATCGATTGGCATATTGTAGTCCCCCAAGACTTAATTAACTGATTGATTTCGAAAGATTCCTTAACCTTTCGAACTATAGTTATTATAGGCGATTCCCAGAATAATTACCATAAATTAGCATCAATTAAAGTTAATTATATTTCTTGCATTTCACCGGACAGAGTACACACAATAGGGCTCGAAAGAGGGTCGCTCTTAGCTTTCCTAGGCGAAGCCGTTCAAGGGAAGCGTTACAAAGCTCTTAGTTTGGCGAAGCCAATTCCTTCTGGCCACCAGCACCTCTGCCTTTCTAGTGCCAATGCGCCCCATCGTTGGCAATAGAAATGCGTGTTGGGGGACAGTCAGCCTTGAGCAAACAGATTCTTTCAATCCAATAGAGGTCGCTGCTAAGACCGTGACAAACGTGTTTTTGTTTGGCGCGAGTCTTAGCACTCTATTGGGTCCTTATCACGAGGTACGAGTGATTACCCCTCTTAGCGAGGAACGAGGTTTAGAGGGCAGCATAGGTAAAGCATGGGAGGGTGGGCCTCGGTATGCTTAGGAAATGCAATAGCCTGATAATGGAGAGCATTTTTGCCATGAACGAGCATGGCAAAAATATCTAGCGTGGCAAAAGCAGTGGCAACAAATTTTGAGCGTAGTTATCTATCAGGTACTTCTTCATCATCGCAAAATTCTTATATGGTTCTTGCTCTTGGTCAATCAGGCCATGCTCATCGTCAATATACATTTCTAGAATATGGTCAATTAAGCCACCAGCCATAAATGACTCCAGGCCGTTACGCTCTTTCTCTTCGAGTGAATCGTCAATATACGTTTCAATTGATTCTGCTTTATAGACCCAAGTATCTCGATCTCGGTCTTCTATGATATTGAAATTAACCGTTGAGTTTCCAATTGAGATAGTGGTGACAAAATACTTTTGCCCATTATTGTTGGTGCCTGAGCAAGTCGTTAACCCTTCGATTAGATACGAGTAATCTTCGAGTGATACAAGATGCGGCACCGGGCATTCATCGGACTCGTATCTCATTCTCGCGATATCGATGATCGACTTTTTATTTTTTGCTGACCAATCCGAATTAGATAATCGGCTTTGGGCTTGCTCCAGGTCGTGCTTCAAATCATCAACCTGTTTGAATAGATCTGCGAACTCCATGATGCCCTCCCCTACACTTCAATCATCTGGTCGGCTGAAAACTCATCGTTATATGGCAAACCATTTTCATCCATGTCCCAACGGTCGCCCTCGTCATCCGTCCAACCTGCATTGTGATCAAAAGTAACGCGGTCGGTTTTACATGGAGTCATAAACGTTTTGTCGGTATTCACGCCTACGGTGTAAAGCGTATCGATGTTCAATTCATTGGCATCGCCTGAAGTCATGCAGTGGATAGCATTCACAACCAAACCCGCCTCAACATAGGCATTTTTCTCACTTTGAACAGAGCTAGATTTTGTTACCTGCTTTTGTAGATCTTCCATCCATACAAAGAATGCATTTACAGGGATAGGTAATTCAGCGTAGCGGATGAGAGCTTGCAACTGTGCAAGGTTGGCTTTTTCAAAATGAAACAACAGGGCGAGTGATTCTAATTTGCACCAGTTTGAATATACGTCCTTCTTGTTTAGAGTGTTGAAGAATGGAAAGTCTGCAAGTGTAGTATTGATTACGAGTTTATCTAATTCAGACAATAAACCCATGCGGTGCTTTTGAGTTTCATCCCACTCTGTAAGCAATGAGCTTAATATCTCCGCCTTCAATGGTTCACTGCGGTTAAGTAGTGAAATGTCGGAGCCATGACCGTGATGGAAAAGGTGCAGCTCTAGGTCATTAACAGAAAAGTAAGAATCAAGCTTTGTTTCTTTCTGCTCCCAGAACATTTGTAAGTCCTTGGCAAGAGTTTGAATCGATTCCAATGTGCCGTGTTGTTTAAAGTTCATAGATGCCCCCAAGCATTGGTATGTCGTTGTTTCTTTTATCTATTATAGTAAAACCGCCCATTTATTACCATAAACTAGCATTAATTAAATACAATTAAAGTTGTTGACTTTGGCAAGGACAAAGGAGACACAATAGGGCTCGTAAGAGGGTCGCTCTTAGCTTACTCCAGGCGAAGCCGTCTCGGGAGAAAGCGTTGAAAGGCTCCTGCTTGGCGAAGCCATTCATCTTGGCCACCAGCGTTTCTGCCTTTCCTGTGACAATGCGCTTCATCGTTGGCACTGGAAATGCGGGTTGGTGGTCAAACAGCCTTGAGCTAACAGATTCTTTTGGTCCAATAGAGATTTCTGCTAAGCCCGTGACAAACGTGTTTTTGTTTGGCGCGAGGCTTTGCACTCTATTGAGTTATTAAAGCGCGGAACGTGCGTCTAACCTCTTAGTGAGGTACGAGCTTTAGAGGTTGGGAAGGTAAAGCATGGGAGGGTGGGCCTCGGTATGCTTAGGAAATGCAATGGCCTGATAACTGGAGAGTCTGGGCACTGAGCTGCGCCCATAAAAAAGCCCCAAGGATTGGGGCTGTATGGTCACCTAAGCGATGCAACTGCTAAGCTGCCAGTTTGGATGCCTGAACCTTTTTGAGCTCGTTGTCCACAATCCACCCCATATTATCCATGTGTGCGCTCACCATAGCCGCGCCCAGACCTGTTTTGATGTGTAGCTCAATCACTTCACCATTTTCGTCAATGGCAACCAGTTTCCATTCTGATGACTCTACTACGTGCGTGTCCGTCAGTAGATTTTGAATGGTGTTTGCCACTTCAAGCATGTCGGCATTGTTTTCCTGTAGCCATTTATACAGGTGAGTTTCTGGGTTACCTGCTTCAAAAATAGAGCCACAGTAAACCACCTCTGAGTGGTGCAGCTCTGCGCTAACTTCAAGCTGCACGCAAAAACCTTCAGTAGTCACGACAATCGCGGCTGAAGTAACAGGGTTACCAATAAAGTTGGTAAGAGAAAGAGAAGAAAAAGAAAGATTAGTAATGTGTTTCATACATGCCCCCAAGCAGTTGAAATAGTGTTCAGCCCAATGCCTCCCAACAGATACAAGTATATCAAACCACCAATCAATTACCATAAATTAGCACCAATTAAACACAATTAAAGTTGTTGACTTTGGCCGGGACAAAGGGGACACAATAGGGCTCGAAAGAGGGTCGCTCTTAGCTTTCCTAGGCGAAGCCGTTTCAGGGAAGCGTTACAAAGCTCTTAGCTTGGCGAAGCCAAATCGTTCTGGCCACCAGCACTTCTGCCTTTCCTGTGACAATGCGCTTCACCGTTGGCACTGGAAATGCGGATGGTGGACAAACAGCCTTGAGCAAACAGATTCTTTTATCACAATAGAGGGCTATGCTAAGCCCGTGACAAACGTGTTTTTTGTTTGGCGCGAGGCTTTGCACTCTATTGAGCCTTTAAAGCGCGGAACGTGCGTCTAACCTCTTAGTGAGGTACGAACTGTAGAGGTGGCGAAGGTAAAGCATGGGCGGGTGGGCCTCGGTATGCTTAGGAAATGCAATGGCCTGATAACTGGAGAGTCTGGGCACTGAGCTGCGCCCATAAAAAAGCCCCAGTTGATTGGGGCTTTATCCGCTTCATTCGCTTTACTGGTGCATGGCGCTTACAGCGGCAGACATGTTCACCAAATTGCGAGCACCTATATAGTGCTTTCCATCAAAAGCGTAATCCAACCAATGGGCTTCATGGTCAAGTGTGTCTTCTTTCCCTTGCAGTTGTCTGTGCTCTTTCTCATTAGCAATATAAATACTACGGAGGGTTTTGTTGGCGTAAACGTGCGTGTTGTTGTTCTTTCGCCCTGCGGCTTCTTTGTAATCATCCGTTGCCATATTGGTGACAATTAGCCCGATCAAATCCTTGGCAAGTTCTTCGTCTGTAGTGTGCAACTCAACACCACATGACAACCTATTGAATTGAAGTTTGAAGCTCCATCCCCCTGCGAGCTTTTGCAGGAACTGATCGCCTTCTGCGTTTAATCGCTCAACCGTATCATTTCCCAGGTAATCAAAATTCGTTGCATGTATAAAGCTGCCGTAACGCTCCCAGGTTGGATCAAGCGTCCAGTTCTGCAGGACATGCTTCAGATTATCGACAGGGTTGTCATGCGGCAACCATGGGTAATTGCCCATCAAGTCACGACACTGTGTAAAAAAGATGGTTCCTGCTTCATTGATAAGTGCAGAAACCCACGCCAAGCAAACTTGTTGTTCTTGTTTTAGGTTTGAAAACTTCATGTTCATTTCCTTATTGATATTTGAAAGTAAGACCGGCATTGATCAGATCCGCTTTAATGCGTTTGAGGACTTCACCATCAACTCCAAACGAACAAAATTGGATTAGTGAGTCGAGAGAGTCACGCCATTGAGCGGTGTTCTTCAATCCGTGCAGGTTGTACTTTTCGATGATTGGGCGTAATAGGCGCTCATTGATCTTCTGCTCTTCTTTCTTCTTTGCCATCTTTAGCATTCGGACATAGGTGTCCTTTGGCAGCTCGTCGATTGCTTGAAAGCCCGTGCCGCGATTGGTCATTACCATAACGTGTTTTACGCCACTGAAAATCATGCCGTTGTGTACATTATGTTTATAGATTAAGTCGATATCTTTTTGATTTCTCATACATGCCCCCAAGCACTTTGAATCTGGGTAACCCACTGTTTCCCCAACTATTTAAGTATAGCAAAATAACAATTTATTACCATAAACTAGCATTAACTTTATCTAGTTATAGTTGTTGACTTTGGCGCGGACAAAGGTGACACAATAGGGCTCTAAAGAGGGCCGCTCTTAGCTTTCCCAAGGCGAAGCCGTCTCGTGGGAAGCGTTGAAAAGCTCTTAGCTTGGCGAAGCCAATTCCTCTTGGCCACCAGCTGCTCTGCCCTACCCGTGACAATGCGCTTTATCGTTGGCACTGGTATGGCGGATGGTGGACAAACAGCCTTGAGCAAACAAATTTTTTTCCAATGGGGAGCTCTGCTAAGCCCGTGACAACCGTCTTTTTGGTTGGCGCGAGGATTAGCACCCCATTGGCATCTTCAAGCGAGGTACGAGCATCTAGAGCCCTTCGTGAGGAACGAACGGTAGTGCTCTGCAAAGGTAAAGCATGGGAGGGTGGGCCTCGGTATGCTTAGGAAATGCAATGGCCTGATAACGGAGAGTCGTTGGCGTGGTGCCCAACGAAAAAAGCCCCTCGTGAGAGGGGCCGATGCTGGGCTGGGGACAGCGTTTTATCTTTGAACTTCTTTTGATAGCCTGGCATGTGCTGTACCCGTCACACACATGCGTTAACATTTTTTCGACCGAGTAGGCGGTCATGCTTGTAGTTCTCTACTAAGCAAGCTTTCACCATTTTACAAGTGATTGTGCTCGGGTGCTTCGTAATTAGTACTCTGTTGAGCCATTACAAGTAATATCCACGCCCATTTGTTCCTGCTCTTCTTTCGTGTAATTACTTTTAACGTAATCCTTTGCTTCTTTGTATGTAGGAAAGGTTTCTACCTCTGTCTCATTGTACAAACCTGCATTTTCTAACACTTCGAATTGATCACTCATACTGACTTACCCCCCAAAAAGGTGTTTCTATGAATCTTTGATACGTGCCCCAAGCACTTGATATGTTGGTAAACCAAAGTTTTCCAACTGTTTTAAGTATAGCAAAATAAGGAATAATTACCATAAACTAGCATCAGTTTTTTCTAATTATAGTTGTTGACTTCGGCGCGGACAAAGGTGACACAATAGGGCTCGAAAGAGGGTTGCTCTTAGCTTTCCCAAGGCGAAGCCGTCTCGTGGGAAGCGTTGAAAAGCCCTTAGCTTGGCGAAGCCAATTCCTCTTGGCCACCAGCTGCTCTGCCCTACCCGTGACAATGCGCTTTATCGTTGGCACTGGTATGGCGGATGGTGGACAAACAGCCTTGAGCTAACAAATTCTTTTCCAATGGGGAGCTCTGCTAAGCCCGTGACAACGTCTTTTTGGTTGGCGCGAGGATTAGCACCCCATTGGCTTCATTTGGCGAGGCACGAGCATATAGAGCCCTTCGTGAGGAACGAACGGTAGTGCTCTGCAAAGGTAAAGCATGGGAGGGTGGGCCTCGGTATGCTTAGGAAATGCAATGGCCTGATAACGGAGAGTCGTTGGCGTGGTGCCCAACGAAAAAAGCCCCTCGTGAGAGGGGCCGATGCTGGGTTGGGGGTCAGCGTGTTATCTTTGGATTTCTTTCAGGAACCTGGCGGGTGCCGTCCCCGTCACTTTGCGGCTTGGTACATAGCCGTTATGGATGTGCTTTCGAAATTGTTGGCGAAGCATAGAGGTGTATGCGTTCATTTCAGACCATGAGCGCATCAGTAAATGATCTTTATTCAATGCCGACACAGTTACCTGCATAGTGTCACTCGCGATCAGTTCTTTGTGCTTTATGTACTCGGCTTCAAGCTCTTCACGAGATAGTTCACAAGCGTAGAACTGAAGTACGCGAGTGATATCGACAACTTCAGCAACGCCCTTTTTTGCTTCGTGCTTGCTTATCATTGTTTGTTTGCCGTCGAGGCAAAGGTGAAAATAGTAGTCAACGATGCGGTCACCGTAACCGTCATCCCAACCGTTGGCAGCTGTGCGACCATATAGGCGGTCATGCTTGTAGTGCTCTACTATGTAGGCTTTCACCATGTCGAGTGTGATTGTGCGCGGATATTTCATGATTCGTTTCCTCTGTGAGCGCTCAGTCCCTCTTTATCAATTGGTATAAAGTCAATCATCGACTCAGGAAGAGAATCGAGTTCAGGCGTCTCAATATCGATTTTGCAATCGTTGATATGCTTTTTCACGCCATTGATAAACCACCCTCGTTGATACATGAAAGTCGCCAAAGTACGCACATCATATTCTCCGAGATCGTTGTAAATGAAGCTCTCACCGTCTCCTGTCATAGCGGTCAGTTTGCATTTGCCTGACTCCATAGTGCAGATCGCTAACATATGCTCTTGAAGGTAAAGATTGAGTGGCTTCATATCCGCGCCATTTTCCAACAGCCAAGCAAGTAGGTGATCATCGCTGTATTGGATGCTTCCGATGGTACCTGCAAATACAACCTTTGAACGGTATGGTTTAATGCTGTACTCAAGGTGTACCGTGATGCCTTCCTCTTGAGCGACAATTGACGCAGAGGTCACTTTGTTGTTCACAAAGTCAGTCAATACAGAAGAAGAAAATGAAATATTCGTTAAGTGTTTCATACATGCCCCCAAGCATTTTAAATAGTGTTCAGCTCAATGCCTCCCAACAGTTATAAGTATACCAAACCACCTATTAATTACCATAAACTAGCATTGAATATACTTAAATAAATCTGTTGACTTTGGCCGGGACAAAGGGGACACAATAGGGCTCGAAAGAGGGTCGCTCTTAGCTTTCCCAAGGCGAAGCCGTCTCGGGGGAAGCGTTGAAATGCTTTTAAGCGAAGGCGAAGCCGCTCAACCTCTTGGCCACCAGCCATTCTGCACTTCCCTGTGACAATGCGCTCTATCGTTGGCATTGGGAATGCGGCTGGTGGACAAACAGCCTTGAGCTAACAAATTTTTTTCCAATGGGGATCTCTGCTAAGCCCGTGACAACCGTCTCTTTGGTTGGCGCGAGGCTTTGCACCCCATTGGCTTCATTTCGCGAGGCACGAGCATCTAGAGCCCTTCGTGAGGCACGAACGGTAGTGCTCTGCAAAGGTAAAGCATGGGAGGGTGGGCCTCGGTATGCTTAGGAAATGCAATGGCCTGATAATGGAGAGTCACAGGTCGTCAACCTGGGAGCTAAAAAAAAGCCCCTCTAGGAGGGGCAAAATGGCTAGGTTAACCGTTACCAATCATGCTCAATTTTTCTTAGTTCGATGCGAGCACTTTGTGTGAACTGGTGGATGTTGTCATCAGTGGTACAATCCCGAGGGTTAACTGGTACCTCATCAGTAAGGTAATTCCTTGAGTACATTTTGCGCCCCATGAAAGAAGCAGTAAGCGCACATTTATGTTTGCCTCCTTCTCGGCCTAGGGCTACGACTGAAACCGACATCCCTTTAATAAATACGCTGCGATATTGGACAGTTTCCATTCCTGCAATAGCAAACATAGAAGGCGCGACCGCGATGACAACAAGTACCATGAATACATTTACTTTCATGCTGCCACCTCTTCTAGATCAGTGATTGTTAGATCTGTGGCTTTTGGGTCAATGCCTTCTAGACCAATGTAATCAAGCAGCGCTTCAAGGTTTTGAAAACGAAGAGAATCCCAATGACGGATCACGATGCCATCAGTTTTCCCTGCGCGTACTGCTTCTACTAACTCTGGAAAAGCTTCAGCGTGAGGCTTTGGCAGTACAAGTTCAAACAGCTCAATGCCGTCACCGTCAGCAATGGCAAAATTGCCAAACTGTCCAGCTTCATTAATTGAAAGAGAAACAAACAGCAGATCGACTGTTTTTTTCGGACCACCGATAATGTGGCCAATTTGAATGTTTTTTACATTCTGAAGAGTTATTTTCATACATACCCCCAAGCACTTGAAATGTTGGTAACCCACTGTTTCCCAACTGTTTTAATTATAGCAAACACCCTATAAATTACCATAAACTAGCATAAATTAATTGCAATTAAAGTGATTGACTTTGGCACGGACAAAGGAGGCACAATAGGGCTCGAAAGAGGGTCGCTCTTAGCTTGCTCCAGGCGTAGCCGTCTCGGGAGTAAGCGTTGAAAAGCTCTTAGCTTGGCGAAGCCAATTCCTTTCGGCCACCAGCGATTCTGCACTTCACTGTGACAATGCGCTCCACCGTTGGCACTGGGAATGCAGCTGGTGGACAAACAGCCTTGAGCTAACGAATTCTTTTCCAATGGGGAAATCTGCTAAGCCCGTGACAACCGTTTTTTTTTGGTTGGCGCAAGGCTTTGCACCCCATTGGCTTCATTTGGCGAGGTACGAGCATCCTGAGCCCTTCGTGAGGCACGAACGTTAGGGATCGCAAAGGTAAAGCATGGGAGGGTGGGCCTCGGTATGCTTAGGAAATGCAATGGCCTGATAACTGGAGAGTCTGGGCACCCAAACGAAAGAAGCCCCTCAAAGAGAGGGGCTGGGTGCTGGGTTGGGGGTCAGCATTGTATTTGTGAAATCAGCTTACCGGATACGCCTTACCAAGGCGTATCAAGAAAGCTATCTCACCTTTAGCATTCAACTTCAACTGTGCCGAGGCTATCAATTTCAATCTTTGCAGTGCTGTGACCCGAAGCATTAACTGCCCCTATCAGGTTGCGAGCTGCGAGATCAACACATTCCTTTTCTGATAAACCGAGCTCTTGGCATCCTCGGATAAAATCCATCACGATTTTTTGCTTTGCTGCATCCATATCAACTTAGTTCCTTAATCAAATCGTTGTGCTATTCATTTACAAACTGAGCGCTCTTGATTGTCCAACTGCCTGAGAACCCTTCGCGCTCCACAAACTCCCCGCCATCTAATTCCTTGGCATATCGATTTAGGGCGTCATAGATACAGCTTTGATCGTCCGCTTCTGACTTACTCAGGTGTCCATTATCAATAAGGTCCTGAAGGGTGATCACACCCGTGTATTCAAGCTCGGTTTCCATCGTCGCCTTTACACGAATTCGTAATGATTCGTTTAAGTTCATGACAGCCCTCTCCTAAGCTACTTTTGAAATAGGTTCGATTCGTTTGATCACGTCACGAATGGCGTCATGACGCATCTCGTTTGGGAAATCTCCACCTTCCCATGTCGGTTTCATCAGGTCGATGTAATCAGGGTGCCCCTGTGCCTGCATCGCTCGAATGCTTTGGTAAGCCATTAGTGCTTGCACGTCCTGCTCTGTCATTGGTGGTAACTTAGCCGCAATGGTTTCAAGCTTGGTCTTATAGCGCTCTTCTACACTTTGATTTTCATCGACTAGGTCAAGGTACTCAGCAGAAGAGGCGCGATTGAGCTGGGTGTGGTGGCCCCAAATCGCGAATATGTCGTTTCGAATAGCATGGACTTCAGAATGGAGCTGTCCCCATACTTGAGTCAGGTTTATAGTGCAGAGTTCATTAAGTGCTGCGGTAGTCTTGGCATGGTGACCCGACTCTAGCCATTCAATTTGTTGCTTCAGCTTCTCGGCAAGGGAAATGCAATCCCTTTGCGCTTCTTCATCAAGTGGCTTATGACCGACATAACCCGCACGTACTTTCGTAAGGTAGTGAGTGATGTCGGTAGCCTTTAACCCTTCCCCATGATCGTAATGAACAAAATCATCACGCATTACATAGTGTGAAGGTTTACCTATGTATGAGCTAGGCACGACACGAATTTTGGTTTCCTTTGTATCGCTGTCTTTGGCTTTCAATCGGTACACAGAAAACATCACTGTTTGGCCATTGAGCACAGTCAGAGTTTTGAATACTTGAAGGTGGTTTTTAGGCTCTAGGTCGAGCCCTTCGAACATGTTTGTCATTTGCCAAACTCCTTAGAATACCAGTGCGCCAGTTAAGCGTTCTTTGTGATTACCGTTATCAGACCAGTAACGGATATCTTTAAACTGAAGATTGTCGCGCTTAAGCATGCGATATTGTTCAGTGATGAACTCATCGCACTCTTGTAGAGTTTCAACCACCTTATGAATGATGTTGTTTTCATCGTTGTAAATGGCATAGTGGTGGTAATAAAGCGAGTTAGGGTATGCCTTATCTTCTTCCAGTACTACGCATGATGGTCTGTCTGCGATGCCTAGGCGCACGCGAATCACGTTGCCCTTTTCGTCATGATCGATCGGATATACAGGCATAAATTGGCTGTTTGCGATCGTGTACCCTTTCACGAACTCTGCCATAAAGCTGTTTGTGTACAGCTCATCTTGGAAGAACATGACCGCTTGCAGCTCTTCACAGTAAGCCGCGTCAATGTTCTTACTGGTTTCAGGACAAAACACTTTAACGTGTTTCATCGTTTGTCGACCGTTCAACGTGAACGTAAAAATGAGTTGCTTCAATGAATCTTTCATACATGCCCCCAAGCACTTAAAATGTTGGTAACCCAATGTTTTCCAACTGTTTTAATTATAGCAAAACCATAGACAATTACCATAAACTAGCATCAAGTAAATGCAATTAAAATGGTTGACTTTGGCCGGGACAAAGGAGGCATAATAGGGCTCGAAAGAGGGTTGCTCTTAGCTTGCTCCAGGCGAAGCCGTCTCGGGAGTAAGCGTAGAAAGCTTTTAGCTTGGCGCAGCCAAATCCTTCTGGCCACCAGCGGCTCTGCACTTCCCCGTGACAATGCGCTTCATCGTTGGCACTGGGAATGCGGCTGGTGGACAGTCAGCCTTGAGCAAACAGATTCTTTTCCAATGGGGGTCTGCTAAGCCCGTGACAACCGTCTTTTTGGTTGGCGCGAGGATTTGCACCCCATTGGCTTCATTTCGCGAGGTACGAGCACCCTGAGCCCTTCGTGAGGCACGAACGGTAGGGCTCGCAAAGGTAAAGTATGGGAGGGTGGGCCTCGGTATGCTTAGGAAATGCAATGGCCTGATAACTGGAGAGTAGTTGGCTTGGCGCCACAACGAAAAAAAGCCCCTCTTGGAGGGGCTAGGTGCTGGGTTGGGGGTCAGCATTGTATTTGGTTTGGTTACGCGAACAAGTCCTCATCGAGCGTGGTGCCCTGCCCTTCAATATCACTTAACGGTACCCATGGGGAGAGCAGTTTGAGGCACTCGTGATTACTGCTGTATGACGTATTACTGAATCGCATCTCGACGCCACTCGCGCCATTTGTGATCTCAATGTCAGCGGTTGAGAATGCCGGTAAAGTACTTCGCTCGGCTCGGGCAACGGCCTGGCTGATCACCTCTTCGCTTGAATCTATCAATCCAATAGCCTTTTTGCTTGTCCAGTAAATCCCATCAACGTGTGGGCTCTTAACCGTTAGCGACATATTCGCAGCGGCTTGGCCTGAACGTTTTAACTCCTTCTTGAGAGCGGGAGTGATCGGAATAATACACACATCAATCTCTTGGTTAGCTCTATTGTAATTATCAACGGACATAATCAAGCATCTCATTGTTGGGATACCTCTAAAGCAGTGGTGGTAAAAATCTCCAATACCGGGAGATGGCAGCCTCTTGTAATACCGGAAGTTTGCGAGCGATATTCAGCGGAGGTGAGCACATTGGTGCCCATTGTAGCGACTGCGGTACACATATGAGAGCTGTTTTTGATCTCAACGGAAAGACCTGATTGATATTCAATCACCATCGGCTGTGCGGTGGCGATTTGAATAGGTAAAATAGTACTAAGGAGCATTAAGCTCGCTATTCGGTGAATTCGGTGAACTAACATGCGATCACCTCTTCAGGATCCATAGTGCGAATACTTAGCTCGTCGTGCAGCTGATGCGGTTGGACGTCCATGGCACCGGCCACCTGTTCAAGGCTGTGAAAATAGAAAGTCTCCCAACCGCGTAAAATGATGTCTTCAGTACTTTGCTGAGCGCGCAGAGCATCCGAGAATTTCGCGAGCGCCTTATTTGCAACCACTTCGCAATGACCGACCATACCGGTTTCAGGGTGAACGATGGCACAGTTGGCGAAGGTGCCAGTAGGTAGGTCATCAATCACCATCAAGCGAATGTCGACGGTTTCCAGTTTGGTGCCTGTGATGTCAGCGAACTGCACGCTCGCCATGTTTTGAATAATTGTCTTCATAACAGCCCCTTACTTAAGCCCGACGTAGCGGTCAGCCGCTTCAATGGCACTATCTATATTGCTGACCTTGTTTGAAGAAAAGAAGTCAGCCATATCTTGATCACTAAATGCGACCAGAAACACAGTGTAACCAATATCTGATTGGTTACCTGCGTAATCTTTGAATTCTGAAACTAAGTTGTCCATAAGCGCCCCCAAGCACATTTTAAAACCAATGGAATCAGTAACCTTCCACCCTTTAATAATAGCAAATAACGCATTTTATTACCATAAACTAGCATCAATTAAATGCAATTGAATTGGTTGACTTTGGCCGGGACAAAGGAGGCACAATAGGGCTCGAAAGAGGGCCGCTCTTAGCTTTCCCAAGGCGAAGCCGTCTCGGGGGAAGCGTTGAAATGCTTTTAAGCGAAGGCGAAGCCAACTCCTTCTGGCCACCAGCGCCTCTGCACTTCCCCGTGACAATGCGCCCCACCGTTGGCACTGGGAATGCGGCTGGTGGACAGTCAGCCTTGAGCGAAACAAATCTTTTACAATGGGGAGTCCTGCTAAGCCCGTGACAACGTGTTTTTGGTTGGCGCGAGGCTTTGCACCCCATTGGCATCATTTCGCGAGGTACGAGCATCCTGAGCCCTTCGTGAGGCACGAACGTTAGGGATCTGCAAAGGTAACCGCATGGGAGGGTGGGCCTCGGAATGCGAAGGAAATGCCAATGGCCTTATAAGGGAGAGAACCCAGTTTGCCCGAATGGACAAACTGAGGTGGTATTAAGCAGCGTTGCTAACTGCCATGAGCTGGTGGAGGTCTAGAGCTGGGTAGCGGTTTTTCGGTTCAAATTTCAGGCTGTAGGTTGTGTCAGTGATTGTTGAAAATGTCACTAGACCATCAGTCTCTGAACAAGCCTTCGTATTTCGAGTTTGTGTGACCCAATCACTCAAGATATCGATAGGGTTTACCTCAACTCCCTTTCCGTCGAGGTGACCGCGTAACTCTGTATATTGGCCATTGGCAAGAGCACGTATAACCATCTTGCGACTCCAATGTTTTGGCGCTTTACTGAGTGGCTTAAATTGGTCTTCAATCGTATAGGGGTTAAATGACTTCAGCGCCTTAGTGGTCGTGTAAGTGATTTGAAGAGTCGCCCCATCGACATGACTATGAAAAACAGGTTCCTTAGCAGCAATATCACGGACAAACTTATGGTTGCAGATGTAGAACATCTCTTCACCATTGATCATCTTATTCGACTTAAGACAGTTAAACGTAAAGTTGAACAGTTTGCCCCAATGCCACCCCTTGGATACTTTACAACTGTGGAACTCTGGAGAGTAAAGGCGTTGAATGATGCTCGATACTAATCGGTCACTATTCACCATGCGCCCCCAATCCAACACTTTGATTGATATGGAGTCAACGGTTTCACTGCCAGGTACCCCACCGTTAGAAATATCTGAGATCTCAATTGACGATGAAGTGACTTTAAGTTTAAAGGTCTGTTTTACATATGCGTTCGAGCTGAATTGGAAATATGTGTCTTGCTCAAGATCATCAATTGCGGTCAGGGGCAAGACTTCAGACGTTAGATTAAAGCGAGTCTTGACGAGCGAACGAAGAGTTACCAGGTTAGGTAACGACAGTTCATTCAAATTGAGAAGGGTTTCATCTATCGAGAGCGAGCCACCAGCTTGTGAGTTTTTCATCAAAAGGTGGTAGGCTTCATTCAGTTTAGATACTTCAAGTTGACCTTCGAGCATACCCATTAGCGTGTTGATGTATGCGAACTTAATATCGTGAGAGAAACTCGGCCCTTGAATGCCGAGTACTGAGCGTGCTTTATCAATGTTCATTAAGATGCCTCCAATCTTGCCATGGTAGCAGTTGAGACATGTGAAAGACAGCGCTCGAATGTCAGATACATACTGAGGCGCTCACGGCGGTCAATCGCTTTAAACAAGCCAATACGTGAATATTTGAAGAAATCATTTTTGGTGATGGATTCTGGGCGGAAGATAAGGTTTTTCTTCTCCATTTCCGCTTTCATGCGTTTTACTTCTAGCTGTGCATCCGTCGCTGAGAAGTGATGTGTTGCCATGAGCTTATTACCAAAAAGCTCCCATACTTTGTTAGCAAAAGTCGTGCGTGCAAAACCAGTAAGAACGTTGGTCGTTTCCATAAAATCATGCCCCCAAGCATAGTAGTGATTTTAACTAATTAATATTATCCTATTATAGCACCTAATTGCATAAAATACCATAAACTAGCACCCTAATAAAACCCGTACCACCACGTATCGTTTGACGAACTACAACTTCGATCTGACGTATAATGTCCAAACCTTGGTATTTTAAGATAATTCGACATGGTCACACCGCTACCTGAAGAAAAGGCATAATATCCGAATGATTTCCTAGTGCAGACGATAGGTTGGCCAGGTTGGTGACCACCAGTAGCGAATTCCTTCAAAAAACGTAATACTATTGATGCAGGATCTACGACATAAACATTGCATGATGGGGTAACAGTCTCTAAGTTTGGAGCGTCAAAAGCATATATTCCTTTATCAGCAACAGCTTGGGTTACATCTTGTGAGCTTGAGTATGTCTCTAATTTTATTTTCGTTACAGCAGGCGTTTCACCTTCTAAATTATAGGTAACAATAAACTCTGCAAGTGAAGCGTTTGGCCAGAAATCACCATATGCATCCACAAAAAGATCTTCTCCGTAGTTAAAATTACCCATTTTTTTTCTCGCACTTGTTGGGCTAAAACATTCGTTTGACATGGGTACATCATCATATGATTTAAACCATGGAATTGCGCACCCACAGTTAATAGTGACTGCACTAGGATCTTCAGGCTCTGGCGCAACAGGCGGCGTAACATCAACTTCAGGTGCTGTTGGTGGTGTAAAGCTGCCCCCACCACCATCAACGAACTCCCCTGTTGAGTCGTCGAATCCAATCGCTGGAATACGGCCAACTTCGTGTTCTGGATTTGGTATGACTTGGTTGTAATCAGAAGCATTGTGAATTGGCCTAAAAGAGGCCACCGCAGTGAAGGAAATCGCTGCGGTCGTTATTACTATAAGTGGTTTCATTTTTATTTCCCTATATCATTTCTACCTAAAACACAATAGATCGATAAGGGTCAAAACTCAAGCGGTGTTACGCTGTTCTGTAACTCGTAAAATTTACTCATCGGGCACATCATACTGAGGTTGTCCCCAACCGCCTTGTTGTTGGCCGCCCATTCCACCTTGAGTAGGAGCCGCGCCTTGCTGGCGACCACCTAGCATTTGCATGACACCATTAAAGCCTTGAACCACCACTTCAGTTGTGTAACGGTCTTGACCGCTTTGATCTTGCCACTTACGTGTTTGCAATTGGCCTTCGACGTATACTTGAGAGCCCTTACGTAGATATTCACCTGCCACCTCGGCAAGCTTTCCAAATAGAGCCACGCGGTGCCATTCTGTTTTTTCGCGTTGCTCGCCAGTTGCTTTATCACGCCATGATTCAGAGGTTGCAATTGTCATGTTCGCAACTGCTCCACCATTGGGCATGTAACGCATCTCTACGTCATCGCCAAGGTTCCCCACCAAAATTACTTTGTTAACCCCACGAGAAGCCATACCATCACCTATGTCATTACTAATTTAAAAACCATTAGCATCAAACATTGATGCTAATGTTCGTCGTACTATTAACTTACTTGAGCTTCTTGGTCTTCGGATTCCGCATTGAATGGTTTGCCAATGTAATCGTCAAACGAAACATTCAATTGTTTATAGTGACCAAGCCACAGAATAAATTGTTCATCGACTTCAAATTCAGAAAGGCCGCGCTCTTGGCTAGTTTGCTTAACCTTTTTACTAAATTCATCGTAAGCATCGTTATCAGCGACATCAATTTGCATAGGGCAACCCATTCCATTGTTTGAAACATGCGCGATCAATTTGGCACGTTTTTTAGGAGCTACCTGCAAGTAAAGGGCTGCGCTAAATGCAGTAGTGTCATCCGACAGTTCTTTATTTAGTTTAAATTTCTTCACGCTATAGCGAGCCAATGTCTCTGGGGCTTCAATTATTGGCTTGTCTTCAATAGTGAGTTCATGGGCTGGCACTTGTGGATATGCATACTTCCCTTTAGAGTCTAAAACTGTTGCTTTACGTCCACCGCGAATAACGGTTCCAAACACCTTCTCTGTCCCAAAAATGAATGAAACATACTGCCCGTTGGAGACGGTCATCGTCGCTTTTGCGTGTCTCTCACGGAGTTGTGGTGGTGCAAGTTTGATATCGACCACACTGATCAATGGTGAATGTAGATTGACATCTTTGTACACACGAAAAGACTTTTTCTCTTCGCTCCAAAAAACAAGTTCACCTTTTTTTCCACCTTTTAATACTAGGCAGATTTGATTGTTGCATTTAACAACTGCGTTTTGTCCTTTATTATTCATATTGCCCCCAAGCAATTGATTTAATGTGTTAACCACCTTGATTAACTACTCATTAAAGTATACCAAAACCCCCACAAATTACCATAATTTAGCACTCAAAATATAAATTATTTTGCTTGCTTTTTGTCCGGACAAAGGGGACACAATAGGGCTCAAAAGAGGGTCGCTCTTAGCTTGCTCCAGGCGAAGCCGTCTCGGGAGGAAGCGTTAAAAGCTTTTAAGCGAAGGCGAAGCCGCTCAACCTCTTGGCCACCAGCCATTCTGCACTTCCCTGTGACAATGCGCTTTACCGTTGGCACTGGAAATGCGGCTGGTGGACAAACAGCCTTGAGCAAACAGATTCATTTCCAATGGGGAGCCCTGCTAAGCCCGTGACAACCGTCTTTTTGGGTTGGCGCGAGGCTTTGCGCCCCATTGGCTTCATTTCGCGAGGCACGAGCATATAGAGCCCTTCGTGAGGCACGAACGTTAGGGAACTGCAAAGGTAAAGCATGGGCGGGTGGGCCTCGGTATGCTTAGGAAATGCAATGGCCTGATAACTGGAGAGTCGTTGGGGTTCGCCCACAACGAAAAAGCCCCTCCTGGGAGGGGCTCGGTGCTTTGGGGAGCGTTAAGTAAATGAGCTGGTATCCAACTCTTTAAGAAATGGTAAGACGTCGCGATTAAACACAATTTCAGCGTTGGCCGTATGTGCACGCACCCAGGCATTATTTCGTGATGGCGAGAATTTAAAGGCAAATTTTCGCAGCTTACTGGTGATCTCTTTTGGTGGTCGACCGCCTAACCAGATTGCGATGCGGCCATCTGTTAGCCCGTAGGTAATACCGTTTTCAATCTCACCTTCCAAGCCGCCCGTTTCGCGGGTTTCTTCGACGCGTTTCGCTTCAATCAATCGACCCTCTAAGCGCTTAATCTTTGCAAGGCTGTTTTGTGTCGAGAAGCGTCCCCATGTTGCCTTAATCGGGTTCGGCTCCATATAAATACTGATTTGGTCTTCTGGGATGCCCTTATCAAGAAGTTTTTGTTTTAGCTCATCTTCTTGGTCTGTTGTGAGCGTATCAGACTCAGCCTTTTTATAGGCAGCAGGTACTAAACGGTTGGCGATTTTCATCCATTCATGAGCGAGTTTACAGCTGGCAATCTCTGCTTCTAGCGCTACCGATGGGTTAGAGCTCGACAGTTTGATGCATGAGCCGTCACCCTCGGGAAACAAGCGTTTCTTTGCGCCCTTCACGGCTTTTTCGCAGAACTCCATAATATTATCTACGGTGTCACGAGCGCGTTTGTTTTTGGCTTCTGAACGTCGAACGTTGAAGTTTGCCGGGCCTGTTACGTGCCAGCTCACACACTGCGATTCAGCGTGCAGATTTTCATCGGTCTTTTTCTTGAGCGCGTCTTTGAAATATTTCACTTGCTCAGCAATAGCAACTTCTGGGTCGCCTTCAATAGTTGTTTTTACCGACTTTTTCAGGGTTTCGGTTACCGCTGTGCGCAGCGTCTCTTCAAAATTATGAATACGGGCCGCGAAGTCTGCAATAAATGCGACAGCGCGGCTCTCTGGGTGTTGGCTCTGGCCATGAAATGCACGCTCCACTTCTGAAACGTCGTATGTACTCGCGTGCGCAGCAAGGTGTGGTTGGTCTTCTAGCCATTGGTCAAGCTTTTGTTGTGCTAAATTAATCATGTTTGCCCCCAAGCAAAGATTGTTTTCGGTTAAAGCGTTGTGCTTCTCAACTGTTTATATTATAGGTAATTTAACCATAAATTACCATAAACTAGCATAAATTAAATACAATTAAAGTTGTTGACTTTGGCACGGACAAAGGAGGCACAATAGGGCTCGAAAGAGGGTCGCTCTTAGCTTTCACAAGGCGAAGCCGTCTCGTGGGAAAGCGTTGAAATTCTTTCAGCTTGGCGAAGCCAAATCCTTTTGGGCGGCAGCGCCGACACTCTGTATGCCAATGCGCTTCTTCGTTGGCATTCTGAGTGCAGCTGATGACCAAGAAGCCTTGAGCGAAACAGATCCTTTTCCAATAGAATTCTGCAATGTGCCTGACAAGCGTCTTTTTGCTTGGCGGGTACATTGCCCTATTGGCTTCATATTGCGAGGTACGAGCATAGACCTCTGAACGAGGCACGAGTTGTGAGGTCAGCTAAGGTAAACGTGGGCGGGGTGGGCCTCGGCGTGAGTAGGAAGCGCAGCGTTCCTGATA
This sequence comes from Vibrio sp. RW, assembly GCF_027587105.1. Lineage (NCBI taxonomy): Bacteria > Pseudomonadati > Pseudomonadota > Gammaproteobacteria > Vibrionales > Vibrionaceae > Vibrio > Vibrio sp. RW. Next base: position 6,012 of record NZ_JAPPTM010000038.1, on the reverse strand, counting down.
AGGGAGAGAAAATTTTAGGTATGAACAACCAATGCTCATACCTAAAGCCTTCGTTATGCGATTTTATTCAAAGCAGCAGATAAGCACGGAACCAGGTCGCCGATCTCAATCCCGGCCTTTGATGCCAAGGTTTTTAGCTGCTCTTCTGTCATTCCATAGTTAGGATCGGATGATTGGACCATGAGCTGAAGCTGCTCGACTACGTCGTAGATGGTGTCATTAGTGAATGTTTTCATCAGTTAGCCACTCCTAATACATCACGTATTTGCGCCGCTTTCTTGGCTTCTCCATTTTTGACGCCTTTTTGATAGACTTCATGTTCATGTAAAAGTTGGTCTTCTAGCTTTTTACGCAGATCATCCTTAGACAATCCGTCCGCACCTTTAAGTTTGCAAAGATATTCTGAGCCATCCTCAATATCAGCTATATAGCGAATCTGAACATCATCTACTTCAATGTCAATCAAGTAGCCCTCACATACAATGTCGCTAAACTCGCTCTCATGTGTAATGGTTTTGTTTGCCACTTTGAAGTAGGTTGCATCGCCGATGAGTGAATCAATCTGTTTACGTAGTTTTTGAGATACGCTTACGTTTGTAAATATAGTAATCATGGGGTCCCCTTCAGTGTACTAGGCTGCTTTCAATGAACATTCAACAACCAAGAAAACGTCTTGTTTTCCTAGCTCTTGAATACACAATGATGCGGAGTGCTCGCAGGCATCAAAGATAAAAACTTCTGCCGCTGCAGTGATCAATTTGTTTTTGAATAGCTGGGCTTTGAGCAAACCTAGAATCTCGTTCTCAGCACGAAACCAGCCAATACCGTCAAAATCTGCGTCGTTGGCCGCTTCTAGCTCTTCATTGCTTAAACCTGTCACCTTACGGGCAATCTGATAATTCAAAGCAAAAGGCGAGATTGGGGTAAGCATAAGCTCTGCATCAAACTGAAAACTCATGACTAAATTCGACTCATTAACTGGTACGCACTGGCGACGGCACATACCGAAATCATCACAGTTGCGGCACATATTAGATGCCCTCCACGGGTAGTGTGAATTTTGACTCTTGCGTGGTTTTGGCAATGATAAAAAATAAACTCCAGTCATCACCTTGATTCTTTTTATGCTCCAAGATCTCCTTTGTCACATAGATAGCCGGGATTTTAGGGTGATTCATCACCACATCCCCAACAGATACCTGCTCAGCACTCGTAATTCGTTGAGCATTCGGGTACATCATAAGGATTTGCGTATTTGCCAGCTCTATAGCTCTCATAAAACACCTCATCGGCCTTTGGTATATAGTACAAATTATAGGCTATAAACCTTTAAAATACCATATATTAGCAGTTAATATAATCAAATAAATTCATTGACTTAGACACGGACAAAGGAGACACAATAGGGCTCGAAAGAGGGTCGCTCTTAGCTTTTTCAAGGCGAAGCCGTCTCGTGAGAAAGCGTTGAAAAGCTCTTCGCTTGGCGAAGCCAAATCATTCTGGCCACCAGCGTTTCTGCAGCTTCCTGTGACAATGCGCTCCATCGTTGGCACAGGAAGTGCGGCTGGTGGCCAGTCAGCCTTGAGCAAACAGATGTCTTTTCCAATGGGGAGCCCTGCTAAGCCCGTGACAACGTGTTTTTGGTTGGCGCGAGGCTTTGCACCCCATTGGCATCATTTCGCGAGGTACGAGCTGATAGAGCCCTTCGTGAGGCACGAGCGTTAGGGATACGCAAAGGTAATCGCATGGGAGGGTGGGCCTCGGAATGCGTAGGAAATGCAATGGCCTGATAACTGGAGATGATTTTGAGATATGAGCATGCCCATATCTCTTTAGCTTGCTACTGGTTTAGTCTTACCAACCAATCGCTGTGCTCATCTTTGACAAGTACACCTTGTTCAATGCCTGAATCCACCAATCGCTGTGCTTGATTGTAACCGAGTCCAATATGGCGCTGAATTCTTGAAACGCCAAACGACTGGTCTTGAAACTCAGGCGATGTTTTTAATGTTTCTAGATCTCTTTCTAGCATAGGGCAGCTCATTAAGTCCTTTCCTTCTGTCGTTATCCATTACACCCAATTACGTGGGTACCCCATTAATCGTGTCGCGAACTTCTTACTTAAGCCTCCCTCAGTGATACCGTATTCAGACCGAAACATTCCAGCAAATCCGCCCAAAGTTCCGGGTCTGTTGCTGCGACTTTTACCGCTGCAAAGATTATTGCCTTCTTTTTAAGGAGAGTGCTGAATAATATACCTTTTAGGTCCTTTCTATTGCGAGTAATGTCCACAATTGGATCCGGTTTTTGCGCGTAGTACACGCCATCAATAACCACGCCTTTTCTGCTCAGTTTCATGTCTTCTTGCAGCTCTGTTTCTGTCCCTTCAGGCATGAAACCAAACCCTACTTGTGGGTTCTCTTCGGCCTCGATAATTGACTTGAAAATCAACTCAGGGATCTTTGGTATGAGCCCATCACCCAGTGCATTGATTGCCAGGCTGCGCCATTGGATGCCTTTAGGATCTTTGTCTATCATATGACGTTGTACATAGTCACGGTTTATCTTGTCTTTCGTAGGGCAATGCCACTGCCAAGTCCCTTTCTGAATCTTCTGCGCGTATTGCGTTAAGTGAGTAAATACATCGGTACCATTTTGAGCAACCGCAGTATCCGGTCTACACGCAACAATGAACACTCTATGCCTCAGTTGTGGGTAACCAAGAGCGGCACCGCTGACAATTTGCCATTGGATATGTGAATACCCCATTTCAGATAGGTGATGAACTAAGAATGAGCCGCCCATCCCCGACCTTACAAAGTCTTCGCTGCACTCAGTCAGGACATAGCCAGGCTCTAAGGCTTCGCAGATACGCACCTCTTCAGTCACTAGACATGTATGTGCGCCATCCATTCCCTTACGTTGGAGATTGGCAGGACTACAATCACGGCAAGGGACTGAAAAGCTCATGATGTCCGGTGAATCGATCACCCCATCATAAAAATCTTCAAGCGATGCAAATTCAACGTCATAGTGCTCTGATGGAACTTGGTCATCATCGAAGGTTTTACTGTTACGCTTTGGTTGGCGCTTAGCTTGGCATGAGCTGATCAGAGTCGGCAAATTTTGGTTATCACTCTGTGCCAGTGAATCAAGCGAATAAGGGAGCTGTGACTCAGGAACGGCAAAGTAATTAATGTCGCCAAAATTTGGGACATTGTAATGTGTATCAAGGATATGCGATTTATACCCGTCATACTCAACATGCCCAATCACCGAAATCTGGTTGGGGAAGGCGTCACTGGCTATAGAAAACCCACCGACGCCGCTAAACACATCAATCATCTTAAGCATGATCTGACTCCCTACCACGTCTGAACTAAGCGGCTTGCTCTGTGGCGTCGTTTTCACCCAGCGCATGCTTGAGCTGTTCCGACACACTAATGACCTGTTCAAGAGAATCACAAGTCATCGAAATCGAGAAATTATGACCTTTGGCATGAATGAGATGCTCTGAATGCTCAATCACCATCATCAACACGTTTTGAAAGGCAGAATGAAAACGGTCAATTTTAAATTCAATCATGAAATTTGCATTATGGGCACGCGCTATTTTTATGCCGTGAACACCTTCATCATTGATGATGGGTACCGCCTGTTGAGGGATGTCGAAACGACGATACAAGGTGTCTGCACTTTCAATTAGGCTTCCAGGAAAGAGTGATTCAAGCTGTTTGAGCTCTGTCAAAATAGTACGTTGATTATAGGTATCCGTGTGCGACAGCGCTTTTTCATGGTCAAATTGGATCTTGGCTTCAGCAACTAAATGCTTTTGTATCTCAGTAATAACCATTTCTGGTTTCTTCCTGAGTAACCCATAACCCTTTTTGCCGATGTGCACCTCTCGTGCCACTGGATACGTGCGCTTGGTTACTAGGCTTTCAGATTGTTTAACGGCCACTTTGAACATGTTACGGTCGCGAATGGTAGTCCAACTGAATTGCAGCGTGCCGCCTTCGGGTAGCGTGACTTCGCTTTTGATCGATTGCCAATCCATCGATACAGCTTTGCCACCCACAACGAAAGCGAGCGCTTCAGCATAGCAGCGTACAAGAAGCGTAATGTTGGCTTCTTCTGTGCGGCCATGGCGGACACGTAATTGCTTTTCCATGAAATCCAGTACATGGTCCCAAGTTAAAAACGGTTGCTCAATCTGCTCTATAAGCAGCTCGCTTAAGCGAGCCATAATAAAATCTTTAACGTCCATGCTTGCCACCCTAAATATGCCTTTTCTAAATTAAATACCATGACAACACTTTCAGTCTAGTTTCAGTTTACACATGTTAAAGCTCGCTCTAAAAAACGTGCAAAATTTGCGCGATCACGAGCGATAAAGCTGCGAATGTCTGTTTGAAATTCTTCTTTCAGTGCATCGTATACAGCGGATAATACGTTGGCTGACCATTTATCGAGCATTAGAGGCTGTAGACCCAGCTCCTTTGACTGTGCTGTGAACTGTGGCTTAGAAAGAGACGGATTATTACCGACCAACTCATTTGGCCACACCAAACACACAGCAGTTTCATTTTTAACCACTGACTTAATAGCTTCAATTGAACAGAATACGTTTTCCATAATGCCCCCAAGCACATTTTCTGTTGGTAACCCTATGTTTCCCAACTGTTTTAAGTATAGCAAAACCCCAATAAATTACCATAAACTAGCACAAATTAAATGCAAGTAAATTGGTTGACTTTGCTGCGGACAAAGGCGACACAATAGGGCTCTAAAGAGGGTCGTCCTTAGCTTTCCCAAGGCGAAGCCGTCTCGTGGGAAAGCGTTGAAAAGATCTTGCTTGGCGAAGCCAATGCCTCTTGGCCACCAGCGGTTCTGCACTTCCCTGTGACAATGCGCTCCATCGTTGGCACCGGGAATGCTGCTGGTAGACAAACAGCCTTGAGCTAACGAATTCTCTTCCAATAGGGGCACTGCACAGCCGCGTGACAAGCGTCTTTTTGCTTGGCGCGTGGGTTTGCCCTATTGGCATCATTTTGCGAGGGACGAGCACCACACCTCTTAGTGAGGCACGAACTGTAGAGGTGGCGAAGGTAAAGCATGGGAGGGTGGGCCTCGGAATGCTTAGGAAATGCAATGGCCTGATAAGGGAGAGTCAGCACTTGCTCGGGGCAAGTGCTTTGGGTTAGATATCAATCGGATTGTGGCTACATACAACCATTCGAAATGCGCCTTTTGTCTTCAGCTCTACAACATGCGGGAAGACCTTCTTTGCCTCTTCTGAGAGTGCATTTTTCGGATAGCCGATTTGGTAGGTGCCCAATTTTGTCCTTACCCCGTCAAAACAAGGCTCTCCGACAATGCCGCGATCGGTATTAGAGCGAGCCGAGACAACGACGATCCCCTTCTCTTTAGAGCATAAACGGGCAAGCGTTTCCCATACTTGCGCTCTTGGTAGTGGGGGCAACGTGTTAGTGCAGTATCCGCAATACACTGTGTTGTAACTACAATTTAGGATATCGATATTGTTAGCGAATGTGTAATCATACTCTTGGCAGACACCGGTAATGGCTTTCAACGCTTCAGTGTCAAGGCTGACTTTTTCGCGACCTTTTGCGTAATTGAGCGTCGAGCCGCTTACTAGGTGTGAATACTGAGCAAGGAATTGTTTAAGCGGTGCTGATACGCTGCGTCGCGCAATCGACGTTTTCGCCGAGATTTCAAACTCTTTCTCAATCTCTTCCTGAGTTTGAAAATAATCGTTAACTGGTTCATTCGCTGGAATGAGTTTTAAAGCTGCATTTAACATACTGTTGCCCCCAAGCAATTTAGTTATTAAGTCACTGTTTTGTAACTCATTTAAGTATAGCAAAACCCAAAATAATTACCATAAACTAGCACAAATTATACACAATTAAATTGATTGACTTTGGCGCGAACAAAGGAGGCACAATAGGGCTCCAAAGAGGGTTGCTCTTAGCTTTCCCAAGGCGAAGC
>NZ_JAPPTM010000037.1:0-30965 GCF_027587105.1 Vibrio sp. RW | reverse complement strand
TTAATTGATATTTAATTTAAGTAATTGAATATGAAACAGTTAAATTTACTTTACCTGGAGTTACACTTCCATATTACAACCTTTAAATGCGTAAAAATATAAAACTTGAATAACTAATTTATTAATCCTATATGTGTAAAGGTCTGTTTTTATCTCTCCTAGGTTTTCGATTGGACTAAATGTAGTAGACAGAAAAACAAAGAGGTAGGGGATGTGATGTATGAGATATTTTTCAAAATGTTCGTTGCATAACCGTGCTCGAAACTGTGTAAGTTCCAAGATGAAAGGCATCGCTATTATAGAGTTTACGATTGTGGTAAGCCTATTTTTTGCTCTTTTCCTAACGGTTGTCGATCTTGGCATATATGGATTTGTTAAATTGACCATGCAGCATTCGGCAAGAGAGGGCGCCAGATATGCGATCACAGGTCGCTCTGATTTGGATCCTGACGCATCGAGTAATCGCGAAGCGGCAATACTAGAACAAATCTCTCGATCTTCGAGTGGCTTGCTCGATAAAGTGATGGACGTCCAAAACATACGTGTTGAAGATGTTTATGGCAACGCTGTCAGCGGTTTTGGTGGTTCTGGAGATATCATTTCTATTCATCTCGATTGCGAATGGCCATCTGTTAACCCTTATATGTATGTTTTGCTCGACGATGGAAAGTTTAAGTTTACCGTTAGTGCGGCAATGAAAAACGAAGCTTTTTAAGGAGAAACAAGATGTTTCCTTTAAAGATAAAAACAAAAGGTACAGAAAAAGGGTTTGCAGCAATTGAAATGACCTTGATTGCACCATTGTTTATGTTGCTTATTGTTGCTGCCGTCGATATCACACACCTTATTCAAGCTAACCACATCATTATCAGTATCAGTCGAGAAGGCGGTAACATTATCTCGCGGAGTAATACAGATCCACCTCAAGAAGTCATGGATATCATTGCAACGACATCGGGAACATTGGATTTGACTCAAGATGGCGTTATTTATATTACCGAGGTGGTCGGCCAAGAAGATGCTTTTCCTTATGTAAAAAGCCAATACCGTTGGAACCAATATGGGTTAGCTCGAAATAGTAATATTTGGTCTAGCTGCAGTAACTGGGAAGTTGATGGAGAATGCTCTGATATCGATGCAGATGATCCTCCGCTTATTAATAATTTGACGTTGGCGTTAGATGATGGGGAGATCGTGTATAGCGTCGAAGTGTTCTATGACTATTCGCCTATTTTTAGTCGAATTTTTGATGATGAATACATTCTGAGCGACACAACATATATGTAGGGAGGTCAATATGGATACTGGAGCTCCAATCAAATACCGTTACAGTCGGGGACTAGTGGCTTTGATGTCAGTTATCGCACTGCCTTTTATTCTCTTAGTGGTTGGGCTTTCTGTTGATGTTGGGCGAGCTTATATTGTTAAGTCCAAGTTATTTGCGGCGGTCGATGCTGCAAGTATTGCAGCCGCGAGAGCGGTTGCTAATGGTGAAGATGCAGGGCGAGCAGCAGCTCAAAAGTATTTTTCAGCCAATTTCCCTGCTGACTTCTACTCAGCAACGCCAAGCTTCGGTGGGGCAAATTTCTCGCATGATGATTTTGGTAATATCTCCATTGATATTTCGGCGACAGCACAAGTGCCCACTATTTTCTTACCCTTGATAGGTTTAGATTCATTTAGTCCAGGCGTGTCCGCGCAATCCATCCGCCGTCCAGTTGATTTGGTATTAGTGATTGATAACACAACATCTTTGAGGCTTGGGAGCATAGGCGATGTGACCCAAGATGTTATTGACAGGTCTAAGTCATTTGTCGAAAATTTTCATGAAGGATTTGACCGTATTTCACTGGTTAAATTCGCCTTTGGGGCTGAGGTTCCTGTGGTGTTCAGTACGACTCGAGGCCATAGTCGAAGTACTATCAAATCGGAGATAGATAACTTTAATTTTGGTACCACTTTTAATGCTCAATATACTAATGCATCGGAGGGAATGTATCGAGCGTTGAATGAGCTTAGAACAGTTAATAACCCAGCTAACTTGAAAGTAATAGTTTTTTTTACCGATGGGGCTCCTAATACCTTTGCTTCAACTTTTGACTTTGAAGACGGTGGTTCACACGTTGGCGCGATTAGATCCAGTGATAGTAGTAGTGGTACTCCCAGAGGGCTTTGGAGGCATGATTTAATTGCCACCACTTTGTCTGGTGGTTACGAAGGGAGTGACATTGATGATCATATAAGTGAAATGCCAACTTATTATACGACTCATGACTCGGGCGCTACTGAGTTCAATATCTTAAATCCCGCCCACTACTTACGTCCCGTGCCGCAATATGACCCAGATAGTCATTCTGCTAATGATCTGTATTCCCGGGTTAATCGGGTTGCTCGTAATCTAGTTGAAGACATCGCAGAAGCCGCAAGAGGCGAAGATATCTATGTCTTTACTCTAGGGTTAGGTTCATCATTAACATCGGCAACCGGGCCTGATAGCGAGCTTGGTGAAGACTTATTGTTACGAATGGCAAACTCGAGCGCACTTTTAGATGATCCAGGTTTAAGTGCGGATTATGATCCAGCTCAGCTCGAAGGGGTGTATTGCCATGCCATTGATGAAGAAGCGTTAGGTCCTTGCTTTGATAAGATGTTAGATGTAATTATCAGGTTAACCTTGTAATACTTATCTGTGGGTTCATTTACTTGCGTTAATGCTATCAGTAGGAAGAGCTATCAATAGGAAGTTGAGTCACATAAAAAGAGGGAGCTATTAACTCCCTCTTAGTGCTAATTTATATTTAGTAGCATCTTTATTCAGGGTTAGTTGGAAGTGATGGTTATTCTTCCCAAACCACCAATTTATCTTTTGGCCAGTTATGACCGACTTCGTGATATTTCTGTTCAAGGATATGTCGCTTTATCTTGAGAGTAGGTGTTAATACGCCATTCTCAATACTCCATGGTTCCTTAATCATCAGTACGCCTTTGATCTTCTCATGTGAGGCGAGCTGCTCGTTCATTTTCTCGATAACACGTTTGGTCGTTCTCTCATAACGAGCTCTATCAAAGTTAGGGAAGTCATGGGGCACGACAAGTAAGATAGGACCTGGTAAGCCTAAGCCTATCAAACACATCATTTCTACGCGGCTATACTCAAAGAGTTTATTCTCGATAGGGACGGGAGCAACAAACTTACCTTTAGCGGTTTTAAAGGTATCTTTCTTACGTCCACGAATCGTTAGGTAGCCTTCGCTATCAATATCGCCAATATCTCCAGTATGGAGCCAACCTTCTGAATTGAAAGATTCTTGGGTCGCAATATCATTCTTGTAGTAGCCACAGAATAGGCCCTTGCCTCGAACAAGGATCTCTTCATCTTCCGCTATTTTGAGTTCAATCCCCGGACCAGCATTGCCAACCGTACCAATTTTGTCTGCTCTAAATGGGTAGTTGAGTGTGCTATACGCGAATGACTCTGTCATGCCCCAAGCTTCGGTAATATGTAGACCAACACTTTCGTACCATGAAAGTAGAGCGGGTGATACTGGAGCTGAGCCACAACCAAGTACGCGAGCTTGATCTAGGCCCAAACCATCCGCTAATTTCTTTTTGATGAGGTTGTTTACAAATGGAATCTTCAACAAGAAATTGAGCTTCTTCTGTGGCAATTTGTCTTGGATTCGCTGCTGGAACAGAGTCCATAGGCGAGGAACTGAAATAAACAGAGTTGGACGATGCATTTTCACATCATCAATAAACGTGTCTAAAGACTCTGGGAAAGCCGTGACTACGCCACCCATCACTGAAGAACCAAAGATGTAAACGCGCTCTGTAATATGGGCCAGTGGTAGGTAAGAAAACAGGCGATCGCCGGGCTGGATTCCAATATGGTCAATCAACCTTTGAACAGACCAAGTAAACGCGCCGTATGTAAGCATTGCGCCTTTTGGTAGCCCTGATGTACCCGAAGTATAAACAAGTGACATTAGCTTATCGTCGTGATGCTGAGGGCGTTTGGTTGATGGTTCATGTTTATCGATGAGTTCTTCAAAAGTATGATGACATTTTGCTGCACTGTCATAAGGAAGCGAGATGCTTATCAGGCTTGGGTTGTCATCTAACACTTTTTGCGTTGCAGTAGCATCGTCGAGTTTACCCGCAATTACAATCTTACTTTCGCTGTGTTCAATACAGTATTGAATCGTATCGGCACCAGCTGTTGGGAAAATAGGGACGCTAACAAAGTCTCCCAACATCATGGCAAGATCGCAGATAAACCACTCTGCACAGTTTTTAGAAACCAGAGCCACTCGGTCACCAGGTTTGGCGCCAAGAGCTTCTAATGCAGAAGCAAGTTTGAGTGCCTTATCGGCCACCTCTTTATATGTGAACTCCACAAACTGGCGGTTAATTATTTGTTTTAAATAGATCTCATCTGGGCGTTCTTCTGCCCATTTTAAAATCATATCATTGGGTGTAGGGAGAGCTGTTGCTTGTTCTTGGCTAAACTCGTTAGGCTGAATCATTGTCTAACTCCATGTTTTTCGCTAAGTTATTTTTGTTAAAATCATGTTAAATGTACCATGTTTTTTTATTTTTGAGAGTAAAATTAGCGGTTTCTGTTATCCATGCACGTACGCCTGTAACTTGCCGGTGTTACTCCGGTCCTTTTCTTAAAAATTCTCGAGAAGTACGAGACATCCTTGTAGCCACATTGATAAGCAATCACAGCAATTTTTGATTCGGTATCCGCTTCAATCAGCTTCTTAGCCAACAAAATCCGCTTGTCGCACACAAAGTCTCTAAAGCTTACTCCAAAGTGTAGATGAAACTTTTTCGAAAAGTAGGTTGTTGAACAATGACATCGATCGGCAATTTCTGTTTCTCTAATGTCTCTGTTGATATTCCTCATGATAAAATTGACAACTTCCGATGTGAATATTTTTGCTGATAATTGGTTGTTCTTGTTCATGTTTCTATCGATGTCGAAATGAGGATCAAAAATATGCTGTGTTTTCTCTTTTAGTTCTTCGAATTTACGACTTAGATGATTGCTGCTCGTTTCGATAATAAAAAAAACATTTTTATGATTTTGAATAATATTCGGTAACGGAGATGAGCAAATAATGACTATTCGCTTATTTAGGTTCTCACAAATAGAAATTGCCATGTTAAGCAATTGATAACTATCGTTACTATTGAGAGTAAAAAAGACCAATCTCACATCTAAGTTACTGATAATAGAGATATCTTGACCAAAATATTGCACGGAAAAATAGTGGCTAATTTTTTTGTTAATAATTGAGTTAAATTCACTATCCACATCCGATAATAATGGTGTAACTATATTTATACTCATATGTGTCCAGTTTTGTACTAAAAGTATGACTCAATAATAGGTAAATAACTAAACATACTAATTAGATTAGAAGTACCACAAAAAAGTGCAAGTAAATGGCAAGAAAATCCTAACCAAATATATTGTTCAGCTCTAGATTTAGTTTACAGGTAAACAAAAACCTGTTAGCTAAATCAAGGAGAGATTCTCATGAGTAAGTTTTTGAAAAATTGTAAAGAATTCATGAATGATGAAGAAGGTCTTACGGTTATTGAATACGTAATTGGTGCAGCGATGCTTGTATTGGGATTGACGACAATATTTACCGGTATTGGTACTGCGCTATCAACGAAGTTAAGTACGATTGTTGATCAAATCAGTACATCGTAAGAGCTTGTCACATGAACCAAAAAAGGGAGGGGCACCAGAAAGGTTTAACTGTAGTGGAATATGTCATTGGAGCTGCTTCGCTTGTCATCCTCGCTTGGTTAATATTTTCTGGAATCGCGACTGCTCTAATCAATAAGTTTCTTTCGATTGTGGCGGGTATTTAATTTAATGATAAGTGAATCTTTAGCTTTTTGGGCGTTGCTTATCATTGTTTCGGTATACGATGTTGATAAGCATCGTATACCAAACAAGGTACTGATTTTATTTTTATTGTTGTATTTATTCTTAATGTTAAATGATGGTTTTTCATTCTATGAATTCATTCATTCGTTAACTGGTGCTGTCGTTCTTTTTTCTTTAGGTTTGATATTATATTTTCTGAGAGCAATGTCTGCAGGGGATGTGAAGTTTTTGGGTGTTATTGGATTGTATGTTGGGTGGGGGTCATTGCTTGATGTAACTTATTACATACTCATAGCTTCTGGCGTTATAGGAACATTTTATCTGCTTTATAATCGGGCAAATAATAGTGAGATAACGGTTAGACGATATTTGGAAGAGAAACTTCTGTTTGTGAGTGGAATATCACCTAATGTTAATAATGAGTCGGTTGTGCATTCTCGGTACTCAAATAAAGTAACAATGCCATTTGCTCCTTCAGTTGTAATAGGTTTAGCGATGTACAGTTATTTTACATAGGTCAAACTAAATCACTAATCGATGTGTTGGAGAGGATATATGGATATGAGAGGGATCCCTTCCCCGAGCAACTTAAAGCCTCAAATATCAGCTCCTTTGGTACCTACTTCCATTGAATCGCTTGGTATACCTGAAGTTGTGATTGAAAACTTATTGCTCAAGCACTTATCTGCGTACCCTAAATCTGATGTATTAGAGCTTTCTAACTATTTGTGTGTAGTGACGCATATTGTTGAAAACGGACTTGCGGTACTTAGAAAAAAATCATTGATTGAAGTTTTTCAGCCAGTTTCGGCTCTATCCTTAGAGTCATCTTCACATAGTCATGTCCGATATTCTCTGTCGGAAAAAGGCATGGAAGAAGCTGATCTTGCCTTTACCCGTGATGCTTATCTTGGACCTGTCCCTGTTTCACTTGCTCAATATAGTGACATTGTAAAACAACAAGACCTAAGAGCTGAGTTAGTGACGCGACCACATGTCGAAGCGGCACTGAGTGATGTTTATGGTGTCAACAGAATGATCTCTGTGTTGGGACCGGCAATTAATTCAGGGAGAGCTTTGTTGTTGTATGGGCATGCTGGAACGGGTAAAACATTTGTGGCAACGCGTATTGTGAATGCCTTACATACGTCTGTTTTTATTCCTTATGCCGTTTATGCGCTTGGTAATATCATCAAGGTTTTCTCTACTCAACACCATAAACCTTTAGATAGTAATGGTAGTGATAGTTTAGTTTCTCTTAAAGATCAATATGATAAGCGTTGGCTCAATTGTGAGCGGCCAAATATTCAAGTGGGTGGCGAGCTGTCTATGAACATGCTTGAAGTCAATCACTCTGAGAACAGTCGGGTTTGGCTAGCGCCTGTACAAATGATGGCCAACAACGGCATCTTTGTGATTGATGACCTTGGACGTCAACCCATGCCAGTGGATACATTGCTTAATCGCTGGATTGTGCCGATGGAGTACTCCTTTGATTACCTTTCGCTACCTAATGGTCAACAAGTCACGATGCCATTCGTGTTAACGCTTGCTTTCTCTACTAATCTGAATCCAGAGAAAATAAGCGATCCTGCATTTCTACGACGCTTGGGCTACAAAATTGAATTTAAGCCTCTTAACCAAGGTGACTATGAAGCTTTGTGGATGCGCGTTGTTGCTGAAAAAGGAGTTGAGCTTGAAGTTGGTTTTTTTGAGCGTTTGTCTCAGATGCATTCTCTTTGCAAAATACCACTCTTCCCTTGTTTACCGAAAGATCTCGTTGGTATAAGCAAAGATATACTTTCGTTTGAGCAACTACCGCCTGTTATTACCTACGATATTCTTTCCATGGCATGGGAAGTCTATTTTACCTCTGATGGACACGAGGAAGAAAATAATGAATAAGAGTCAAGTTTTCCTACTATTTTTATTGTCCGTAGTATTTGGTTTAGCTGCCGTATTTTTTGCTAAGCAGTGGATGGACAACCAAGTTCAGCCAACGGTTGAAGTAGAGACAGTGGAGCGCCATCCCGTTGTGGTTGCGTCACAAGAAATTGAAGCTGGAACCGTTATTGAGGATACATTCTTAACGACCAAGTTAATGGAAGTGGATTGGATTAATGACAATAATTACTCCGATGCTTCTGAACTTGTTGGCAAGGTCGTCGCCAATACCATTTATGCTGGCGAAGTTCTTCATAAAATGAGGTTTACTACGCCTGGAGAGGGATCGACGTTAGCCGCGCTAATACCGGAGAATAAGCGCGCAGTAACAATACGAGTTGATGACGTTATTGGTGTGGCTGGTTTCCTATTACCGGGGAATAAAGTGGATATTCTCAATACCGTTTCTTATGGTAAAAATTCTGCAGCGACTCGAACCGTCCTCAAAAATATCAAAGTGTTAGCGGTAGACCAAACCGCCAAAACCAATGAAAACAGCCCCATTATTGTACGCGCTGTGACGTTAGAGGTTTCCCCCAAAGATGCTGAAAAATTACTAACAGCTAAGAGCAAGGGGAGTATTCAGCTAGCGTTGAGAAACCCTCATGAAATTGAGAAGAAAGTCGTTCGTCGATACGTGCCTCGACCAAGAGTAACCATTATCAAAGGTACGGAAACTTCTAGTGTGCGCGTCAAGGATTGAGGTGAAATATGAGAATAATATTAGCGTGTATTTTGAGCGTGTTCTGTTTTTCGAACGTAAGCTTTGCTGCATTGCAAACCGGAAAAACAGTCACCGTTCCACATCACAAATCAACGCATGTGGTGTTGTCTGGGAAAGCAAGCAAAGTGTCGCTTGGAGACCCAGAAGTTCTTGATATTGTGATGTTGAAATCCAACGAACTGTTTCTAATCGGGAAAAAGTTAGGAGCGACCAATTTGATGGCTTGGGATTCAAGAGGTCAGTTGATCGAGTCTATCAATATCGAAGTTACCCATGATCTTAATAGTTTAAAAGCAAAGTTGTATGAATTTTTGCCTGACGAAACGATTGAGGTGCATAGTGCACAAAATCGCTTATTGTTGAGTGGTCAGGTAAGTAACCAACAGCAAATGAACGTGGCGATGCGAATCGCGGAAACGTATTCTTCTGGAAAAACCGCCGACGACTCAAAAGACAGTGGTAGTGAGCAAGCCGATGCTACCGGTGTCATCAATTTGATGTCTATCGGTGGGGCTCAACAAGTGATGTTAGAGGTAACCGTTGCAGAGGTTCAAAGAAGCTTAGTAAGAAAGTTCGATGCCAATTTTCACTTTTTCCAAACTAGCGGTTCGGATTTTTCTTGGGGGGGATCGTCTGTTCCTGCGGGAGTGCTAGGCGCTACGCCTATCTTTGATATTCCCACCTCAACTGACTACGGAATATTAGGGTCTTTCATCGATAGTAACACTCTGTTTACTTTCGCTTTAGATGTCGCTAAACAAAATGGGGTTGCAAAGGTATTAGCTGAGCCGAATCTAACCGCATTGAGTGGCTCTAAGGCTGAGTTTTTAGCTGGTGGTGAGTTTCCGATCCCGGTTCCCGACGATGATGGTATTACTATTGAGTACAAAGAATATGGTGTGGGGCTGAAATTCATCCCGACGGTACTCAGCGACCAAAAAATCAACCTTAACCTAGCGGTAGATGTGAGTGAAATTGCCAACAGCAGCTCTTTGACTATCGACCCCGGTTCTACGAATGCGACGTACTTCATCCCACCTATCACGCGTCGCAGTGCTTCCTCCACGCTAGAGCTTGCTGATGGTCAAACCATCGGTATTGCGGGTCTATTAAGTGAGAACGTGCGTGATGTCAGCAACAAAATGCCAGGTATTGGGGATGTGCCGATTTTAGGTCAGCTTTTTAATAGCCAAGAATACGTATCTGGAGAAACTGAACTCGTGATTTTAGTGACACCGAGGTTAGCGAAGCCTATCGATAGAAACAAAGTAACTTTGCCGACAGATGCTTTCGTGAATCCTAATGACTTGGAATATTACTTGTTAGGTAGGAGCGCTTACATTGCGGAACCTTCGGATTCCGAAGAGCACGGCAGTGTAAGTTCCAACAAGGGGATCTCACCGACTGATGGTGGTAGTGAAGGCTCATTTGGTCATGATTTATAAGGAGATAGATATGATTAGAACAATGATGGCATTTCTCGTCGTTCTATTGGTGGGTTGCGCGAATGATGCCCCGTTAGGGCAGTCGGTAGTGAAGGTGACGATGGAGCAAACGTATAACCCTAATGCGACTAAAGAGAATTTGCAGGTGTTACCTGATGGTACTGGGGAGCGAATGCAAGCGGGCTACGACAGCTATGTGGGGAAAGGTGATGAGGAGCTTGCTGGGAGCAGTAGCCAGGTCTTTGATAAGTTAAATTGATGCAAGTAATTAGGCGTTGATATGGCACTTAGTCATAGGTACAGCTTAAAAAGATCTCTTTGGGAACAATTGGTTTTTTGAGCTTTATATAGTGAGATTAAATGGCAAACATTGTCAGTGAGTCATGCCATCATCGAAATTGATCTTATGTATAAAAGGAAGGATTCGATGATATTAGGACAAGGTGTCCGCAATGAAGACAGGTGGGAATATGGGCGAAGCAATTGATATTTTACCGAATGAAGACGATGCAATTCGCCTTAAAACCAACTTGAATGTATGGCTGATTTATAACAATGAGAATTTTCACTCTCATATGAGACAGCAACTTAAACGCTGTCGAAATGTGCACATCGAGTCATTTTCTTTACTTGGGATGACGGAAGAGTATGTGAAGAATATTGATGCTCCCGATCTTATCTTCGTCGAAGCCAGTGGTAGTTGGGCTCAAAAAATGGTGGATTTGCAAAGCTATAATCTACAACTAGAAGACCATGATTTATCTTTGGTTGTGTTTGGTGATGAGAATGACAACGGGTCGCTGAAAATAGCGCTCAGACTTGGAGCCTCGGATTTTCTGTCTCACGATATTTCTATTTCTGGTCTTCTGCCTCTGCTTAAGAAAACGGCAGCAGAGAAAATCGAAAACTCAAGCTACGGAGAAGTGTTCTTATTTATCAACACCAAAGGTGGAATGGGAGCGACAACTTTAGCGCTTAACACGGCCGTAGAAATAGCGACCTATCACCCGGATGAGGTCCTTTTACTCGATATAGACCTTCAGTTTGGTGTAATCCCTGAATATTTGAACATCACCCCAAGCTATAGTATTTCGGATGCAATTGATAGCTCGAATGATTTGGATGAGATGTCGTTGGGTAGCTTGGTGAACAAGCACTCGTCAGGGTTACACGTGTTGAGCTTTAAGCATGAAAACAACGCCGATGATTATGAACACGCCCAGAAAATTGGAAAGTTGTTACCCGTATTACGTCGTTTCTATCGCTACATTATTATCGATTTCTCTCGAGGATTAGATCATATCTTCGCATCGGCTATTTCTCCTGCGACTAAGGTATTACTTGTTGCACAGCAAACCTTAGTGTCAGTCAAAAACAGTAACCGATTGGTTAGAACTTTGAAATTTGAGTATGGGTTACAGCAAGACGCAATTGAGATCATTGTGAATCGTTATGAAAAACGACAAACCATTAAGTTATCAGATATAGAACAAACCGTTGGAAAGCATGATATCCATTTAATGCCTAACGATTTTAAAGTAGCGCTCGAGAGCGCCAATTTAGGTCAGCCTTTGGTTGAGTCAAAAAAGAAGAGTTCGATTACACGATCGATCATAGATTTGTCTCATATCCTTTCACCTCCAGATCAGGAAGAAAAAGGCTGGTTCAAAAAGATATTTTCATAGGCTGTTTGTTCTAAGCATAAATGAGGGATCGTTATGTTCTTTAAACGAAAAAATGTAAACCCTGAGTTTGAAAAGAAAGTAGAACAATTTTCTCAACAAGAAAGTGAGAACACCGCAACTTTTCCTCAGGGTGGCGTAAGTGAATCTACTGTTGCTCAAGGCTTAAATGCTAATGAGGAACAGGAAGCAATGGTTAATGGAGCAAAGAAAATCCTAGAGCAAGAGCTTTCCATTAAACACTACTTCCATAAGCAGCTGCTTGAAACACTCGATCTTGGGCTACTTTCGAGCCTTGATAAAGAACGCGCAAAGGTTGATCTTCATGAAGCTATTGTTCAATTAATGGCAGACGATCAAAGTCATGCCATGAGTGCTGAAGGTCGGAAAAGGGTTATCAAGCAAATCGAAGATGAAGTATTTGGTTTAGGGCCTTTGGAGCCGTTGTTGGCCGATAAAACGGTATCTGATATTTTGGTTAACGGACCTAAGAATGTATTTGTTGAGCGTGGCGGTAAATTAGAAAAAACGCCCTATACATTTTTAGATGACCGACATCTTAGAAACATCATAGATCGTATTGTCAGCCAAGTGGGACGTCGAATTGATGAAGCGTCTCCAATGGTAGATGCTAGACTGGTCGATGGTTCACGGGTAAATGCGATTATCCCTCCTCTTGCTTTAGACGGCCCATCGGTATCCATTCGACGTTTCGCAGTAGACAGCTTAACCATGGACAACTTATTGGAGTATAAGTCAGTCTCCCCACAAATGGCTAAGTTCGTTGAAGCAGCTGTCAAAGGTGAACTTAACATCTTGATTTCAGGCGGTACTGGTTCAGGAAAAACCACCACCTTGAACATCTTCTCTGGTTTTATTCCCCGCGACCAACGAATTATTACGATCGAAGATTCGGCCGAACTTCAACTTCAGCAACCTCACGTTATTCGCTTAGAAACTCGCCCTGCAAACCTTGAAGGTAAAGGGGAGATCAGTCAACGGGAGCTCGTAAAAAATACTCTGCGTATGAGGCCAGACCGGATTGTTGTTGGTGAGGTGCGTGGCAGTGAAGCTGTAGATATGTTGGCAGCGATGAACACTGGACACGATGGATCATTGGCAACCATTCACGCCAATACCCCCCGCGATGCTTTAAGTCGTGTCGAGAATATGTTCTCGATGGCGGGCTGGAATATTTCGACGAAAAACCTCCGAGCACAGATTGCTTCTGCGATTCATTTGGTGGTTCAAATGGAAAGGCAAGAAGACGGTAAGCGTCGTATGGTTAGCATTCAAGAGATCAATGGTATGGAAGGAGATATCATCACTATGTCTGAGATTTTTCACTTTCAGCGTCAAGGCGTAGATGAGCATGGCAACATCTTAGGTTATTACACAGCAACGGGTGTGGTGCCTCAGTCTCATGACCAGTTGGTTAAACGTGGTCTTAACTTGCCGTTTGAACTGTTTGCTGAGTCTCATAGCTGAGGAGCCGATTATGGATAACGTCACTGTATCGCTGGCCCTATTATTTGTCGCGGTGTTGTTTATTTCTCAGGCATTGTTGTTGCCCGCAGCCGGTAAAAAAGCCAAGCACAAAGAGCTATCTCGCCGTTTAAAAGAGACACAAAGAAACATTGATGAAGAGAGTTTGTCGCTCTTAAAAGATCACTACAACAAAGAGTTATCACCTATTGACCGAAAGTTGATTGTTATTCCTTTCTTTGCAGATCTGAAACGAATGCTTGAATTAGCAGGCCTTAAGATCACATTGAGTCGCTTCTTGTTGATTGTATTTTTATGCGGAACCTTATTGGCCCTGACCGCCTTGGTTTTCAATCAAGTGTGGTTTATTTGTGTCGCTCTTTTTGTTTTTGCTTGGGTATTGGCTTATCTGTTTGTACAAAATAGAGTTACATACAGAATTGCACGATTTGAAGAGCAGCTTCCTGATGCTTTGGATATCATTCGTCGGGCTCTGCAGGCGGGTCAGCCATTAGTTCAGTCTTTCAATGAAGTTGGTGAAGAGATGCCGGAGCCTATTGGGGGCGAGTTCAAAAATACTTATAACTTACTTAATTATGGCTATGACTTAAGGCTCGCTATTTTACAAATGTCAGAAAGAATACCGACGGTTTCTATGTTGGCTTTTTCAAGCGCGGTAATGCTACAGAAAGAAACCGGGGGGAACCTTTCTG
Source organism: Vibrio sp. RW (assembly GCF_027587105.1). NCBI lineage: Bacteria > Pseudomonadati > Pseudomonadota > Gammaproteobacteria > Vibrionales > Vibrionaceae > Vibrio > Vibrio sp. RW. Next base: position 17,061 of record NZ_JAPPTM010000037.1, on the reverse strand, counting down.
AAAATCTACAAAAAGTGTCTGAAGTATTAAGAGCCCGCTTTAAATTAGAAAGAAAAATCAGAACTCTTTCTGCTGAGAGCCGACTTTCTGCGTGGATACTGACTCTTTCTCCATTTGCTCTCTTTTTTGGACTCAAATTTGTAAACCCAGAATACATCGAGCCTTTGTATAGTGATCCTAGAGGAGTATCAATGGTGAGTATCGGGGTTATTCTACTTGCCATTGGCGCCCTGTGGATAAGAAAAATAATCAATATAGAGATCTAGATTATGGAACTATTAGATATCGAAGCATGGAAAGTTGCTATCTCTGAGTTCAGTTTAAGCAATCAGTTTTTTCTTTATGGAATGATCTTGCTGACCACGGTTTTACTGACTTTTACTTTAGGCTTTTTGTTCATTGGTTCTCGCTCACCGTTAGATAAGAAGTTAAAGCAGATATCTGAAGGTAACTCTGCGAAGCATAGAAAGCCTTATGATTTTAGTCATACGTTAGAGTCTTTGAGTCCTTTAATTGGGCGCGGTAATGCTAAAGACAACGAAACTTACTCTCAGAAATTAATGCATGCCGGATACCATGACAAAAGTGCATTATCAATTTTTTACGCAATCAAAATCTTATCTGCTTTAATCGGGCTAGTGTTCGCGTTTGCTGTTTACTACCTGTCTATAGGTAATACTTACAACAGCTTGTTGGTGATTACTTGTATTTTTGTCGGTACTTTTTTGCCTAATTATATGTTGTTTCGATTTCAAAAGGAGCGCCAAAAAAAAATTAGAAACGGTGTTCCTGATGCTCTTGACCTTCTGGTAGTTTGTACGGAATCCGGACTTGGCTTTAATGCTGCTCTTGGCAGAGTGGCTTCTGAGCTCTATGTTTCTCAACCGGAATTGGCTGACGAACTGGAAACTGTGTTTGCCAAAATCCAAGCGGGTGTCACTATGCCAGATGCATTGAGTCAACTCGTCGAACGGACTGGGCTTCGTGAATTGGAAGGGCTTGTGTCTTTGCTCTCTCATGCATCAAGAATGGGCGGAAGTCTAGCCCAAACTCTACGTGACTATACCGAAGACTTTCGAGATAAACGCCAACAGGCTGCGGAAGAAATTGCAGCAAAAATCCCCACAAAAATGTTATTTCCCATGTTGTTATTCATTTGGCCTTGCTTCTTTATCGTTGCTCTTGGGCCCGGAATGATGATTGTAATGGATGCACTGACATCTCCAGGAGCGAGTTTATGATACGAATGAATCGAATGGTTTTACTTTTATTACCGCTATTGATTCTCGGGTGTGCCTCTTCTGATGAACCAACTAATCAGTTTGATGCCGAGTTGTATTCGGGGAAACCAATTGACACTTTAACCAGTGACGACCCACCCGTCAGTGAAAAAGAAGCCATCATGCGAGGTGATGTTGCACTTAGAGACAACAATGTCGATTTAGCTCTCTATGAGTACATTCGATCTCTGTCTTTTCCTGAACAAGAGTTTCACGACAAAACGTTGTTTACTATCGGTCGAATTCACATCTCTAGAGGTAACTACGCTCTCGCTGAGAAAGCATATCTAGCGGCTTTAGACTTTAACCCTGCACATACTGAAGTACTTGAACAGTTAGGTGTTTTATATACCAAACAGCGCCGTACAGACGAAGGTCGTAGCTATTTCTTTAAGGCGGTTAATGCAGACCAACTTCGTCTGAAAAGTAGTGAAACGACTAAGAATTACCAAGCTCTAAGTCAAAGTGAAGTTGCTAGCTTAAAGGTTGATAGCATGTCTCCAGCATTGGCTTACATGGGCATTGGTGTGTTAGAAGATGTTGATGGAAAACACCAGATAGCCCAAGAGTATTTTAAAAAGTCGCTCACTATTGATAAGACTTCAGTCAAAGCTTTGCTGAATATGGGCTACTCTCATTACATGTACGGTAATTACAAAGAAGCGTATCAATATACTCGTTCAGCTTTAGAGATTGAACCCAACAATGAGAAGGCTCAGAACAATCTTGCACTTATCTATTTGGCATCAGGTGATGTGAAAAAGGCAATAAACGTGTTTATGCGTCATATGGATGCGCCTGAAGCTTTGAACAATGTCGGCTACTTTTTAATTATTCAAGGGCGACCTGATGAAGCGATCCCTTACCTTCAACAAGCCATAGACAAAAAGCCTTCTTATTACAAGATCGCTAATGAGAACCTAAATCGAGCGTTGGCAGAGGTAAGAGAAATGAAGGCAAGTACACCGATATAGTGTTGCTGTATCGCAGTTACTTCTATAAAGCCATAACATAAATGTACATAGCCTCTGACAAGCTCCTTGCAGGGGCGAATGGTTTGTTAACGAACTAGTGTTTGGGTTTTTAGTCGCTGGCCGCTCTTAATGTCAGATAGTTCCAGATTACAGATAGCTAAGAACCACACCCGCAGCGATAAAGGCACCAACTAGACCAACGATAGATAGTTTGACGGATTTCAATAACCAAATACCAACAATGATCAGAGCGAAGTCTAAGCCGCTGCTCACCGCACTAGTGAAAATGGGCTGATATAGAGCCGCAAGCAGTAAACCAACAACGGCCGCATTTACCCCCGAAAGTGCACCCGCCACCAGAGGTTTGCTCGCAATTGCTTGCCAGTTCTTCAGTACACCTAGTAGCAATAAGAAGCCAGGTAAGAACACGGCAATCGTTGCTAGCAGTGCGCCTGTAATTGGCGCTGATGGCATTAATACATAACCTAGATAAGTGGCTAATGTAAACATGGGTCCTGGGACTGCTTGTGCCGCGGCATAGCCGGTTAAGAAGGCATCTTGCGACAGTTGGTCGCCAATACCATTTTGTAGTAAAGGAAGAACCACGTGACCGCCACCGAATACCAAACTGCCAGCTTGGTAGAACAGGCCAAACACTTCAATGCCCTGAGAGTATGCGCTGAACAGAGGAAGGCAAACTAACAGGGCTACGAAAATAACGAGCGGTGTTATGGATATTTTGTGTGTCGATGGAACTGTTATTAGCTTTTTCGAGGTTAAGAACTTACTGCCAACGGTCGCTGCAAATAGAAGCACTAAAACTTGAGACCAGATCCCTGGAACCAACAGCAGAACGATCGCAGTAATCACACATAAGGCGGTCGCTACCTTCGATTGGCAAAAGTTTTTATACATGCCAAACGTTGCATCAGCCACAACCACAACCGCAAGTAATTTCAAACCGTGAATGATGGAATTGAACAGTGGCGCTTCCAATAATTGATTGCTCACTAAAGCCAATATCAGCATCAGGATAACTGATGGGGATGTGAAGCCGACAAAGGCGGCAATAGCACCAGTCAAGCCACCTTTCTTGTAGCCAACTGCAAAGCCAACTTGGCTTGAACCTGGGCCAGGTAGGAACTGACTAAGAGCAACAATTTGCCCGTATTCTTCGTCGGATAACCAGTTCAGTTTCTCAACAAAGGTGTTACGGAAGTAGCCTATATGTGCCGCTGGCCCACCAAAGCTAATCCAGCCAAGCAAGAAAAAAGTTTTAAAAATTGAAAGCATGATCGATTCCAGATAAAGGTTTAGCGTAATTTAGGTGGAGTTGAATTATGATTCAAATTAATTATTTTAATTATAATTATTAATGAAATGGGTTTGGATGTATGGCTGATTTTAACTGGAAAGGTATTGACCTTAACCTGCTGATTGCACTGCAGGCATTGCATAAAACCAACAGTGTAAGCAAGGCAGCGGAGCGTTGTTACGTTAGCCAGTCTGCAATGAGTCATAGCCTACAAAGATTACGAAAGCTGTTTGATGACCCATTGTTTGAACGTGTTGGTAGTAGGATGGAAGCGACTGACCGAGCCATTGAGTTATCAAGCACCGTCGATGCGTTGCTTAATACTATTCAATCTGAGGTTCTGTTGTCCAAAAGGTTCGAAGTTGATAGTTATAAAGGCAGTTGGAAAATAGGGCTTACCGATTACGCGGAACAGATGTTTGGTCCAATGATCTTCGATTTTATTAAGCAAGCTTCGCCACGATCTCAAGTCGCATTTTTTAACGTTAATCGAACCAATTATCAGCAGGTGTTTGAAGAGGCTAAGCTAGATATTGCGATAGGCTGTTTTGGTGAAGCACCTAAATTGTATGGCACTGAACTTCTCTACACCGAGCAACATGTCTGCTTGCTTGATGAATCTGTTTTGGATGTTGAACAGCCTATGTCACTGCAATCATTTGTCTCTGTGGAGCACGCCTTAGTGTCTTCTAACGGATCGCTAAAAACGGCGGTTGATATTAAGTTGGCCGAATTGGGTTACACAAGAAAAGTGGCAATTGCATCGAGTAACTTTTTAACAGTAAAACGATTGATTAGTGGAAGAAAGCTATTGTGTATTGTGCCTAAATTAGTCGCTAGAAATGCCCCTGATGTTGATAGCTCACTGATAGCAATCGCTCCGCCGATAGATGTCCCAGATTTTGATATCCAGCTTGTTTACCGTAAGGGAAAAGAATTAGACGATAAGCACACTCACTTAAGGAAAGTAATCACCCAAGCGGTTGAGATTGTTATTACTGCCGAGTAATTGAGGGCGTGTTCCTTCGGAGTAAGTAACCGATCAAGTGCCAGAGAGCAACAACAAGTATTGCGCCGAAATAGCCATCTACCGCGTAATGCCATGCCAAATGTACGGAGCCAACTTGAATAAAAAACGCATAAATCCAAGCTAAGTAACCGAGTTTTCTATTTAGTCTGAATAATGCCATCGCAACCAGCACGGATATTGTTACGTGCATACTCGGCATGGCTGATATTCCAGTCCCTATATCCCCAATACCTCCTTCATAATTTGCCCATAAGGCATCTTGAGTGCTGAGAGCCCACAAAGAAAACAAACCATGCTCAGTGAGTTCTGCGCTCTGCATGTCTAATCTTTGTATCAAAGAGATATACAAATCTTGGTCATTGAAGTAGCTAATATAAACGGGGCCCGCAGATGAAAGAAGGGTGGCCATAATGTTACCAATAATAAACCACGAACTTAAAAATGTGAGCAAAAACTGGTTACGAAGTTGGTCATCTTTTCGATGAATAACAAAGTAAAGTAGCATCCCCCACATGATAAAAAACCATAAGTTATACAAGATGTTGATAGCTAGTGAAGATATTGAATTGGGTAGGAAAAAGTGGGTAATCTCCCAAGGTGAAACGCCGAAGTGTAACCACTTATCTAAATGGTACAGGTCGAGATCTAAAAAGTACGGGTTGAGATAAGGAATGACCGATTTTAAAAAGGTATAGCTTGAGAATGAGATGTTTAACACGAGCATTAACAAAACAAAATAGATCGGTTTTGATACAGGAAATAACAGTGTTTTTATTTTCTGGATAAATTGTCTGGTGGGTCTTTTTTCTCGATTAAATAGTAGATGGCAGTAGTAGTACGTCGCCCATAATATAAAGGTGACATAGCAGACTGTCGCTAAGATCTCTAAGTAGGTGTATATATTATACTGAACTTCATGAGGCACAAAATAATTAACAATTAGCGTTACCGGAGTCGTGAACCCAACATAATATAAAATCAGTTTGTTTCTTCTGAATTCATGACGTAAAGACAACAACAAGTTTGATTGTTCTTTGTGAGGAGCGGGTTTTACGGTTGTCGTCTCTGAATCCATGTTACCCCTCATCAAGATTTCCTATCATGATTAAAGGTTAGTTCATTTGGACTGGTTTTCTACTTTAGGCTCATTTGCTATTGCAAAAATAAACGAAATAATTCCTTCCATTTTTCACAATCCGACTATACTTAGATTACGACTCAAAGCAGTCGTAGAGAATAGGCTTTTTGATTTACCGAAGTATAAAAAATGGTTTATATCTTATTGGTATAGATAAAAACTCTACCAGGCTAAACGGACTTAGTTGGTCTTAAAGCGCTAGATCCCCCTAGCGCTTTTTCTTTTCTGTTTGACTCTGGTGACTGACCTTTGATTAACGATCTTCTGTGACCGATATATTCAGCTCATCTACTTATAATAAGACGTTGCTAGGCCTGCTTCCGCTTCTTCCTAATGATCACCACAAATCAGCGAAGCGATCAATGAGGTTAGAAATGCAAGTCTAAAAACGATTAGCGACATGAATTCTTCCCAGCTATTTTAGTGACCTAAGCCCTATGTGAAGGCTAATTACTCTGTTAGGAAATAAAGTTCTGTACAAATACCTTTTGTGAATTTATATTCAAGTTTGTCTTATATTTATTCTTATATTTTAGGGTTAAGGTGTACCTATGGAACAGACAGATATCACGTCACTCATCCCCATTGCGATTACTTTGGTGTTGTCGTTGGCGACAAGGAATGTGGTGATTGGCCTTTTTGCTGGCGTGCTAAGTGGTGTTGCGATGCTGACTGGCATGTTTAGCGAACTCAATCCGCTTGATACGTTTGGTACCATGGTCAAAGGTTACCTAGTCCCTCAACTCACTGACAGCTACAACGCTGGTGTGATCATGCTGTTGGTGTTCATCGGTGGCTTTGTTGCTCTGATGGAGAAGTCAGGTGGTGGCGTTGCGTTTGCAAAGCGAGTGACTCAGTGGGTAAGCAATAAATGCCAAGCTCAATTGTCAGCATGGTTGGGTGGAATCGTTATATTTTTCTCTGACTTAGGCACCCCTTTAATCGTTGGCCCTGTTTTTCGTCCCCTTTTCGATAAACTGAAACTTTCTAGACAGAAGCTAGCATTCATTATCGACTCAACCTCGTCGCCAGTTGCCATCCTTATTCCTTTCATTGGGTGGGGCGTTTACATCATGAGCCTGATCCAAAAAGAGTTTACGGCGTTGAATGTCAACATGTCCGATTGGGATGCGTTCATCGGTGCAATTCCTTTTCAGTTCTACGCATTCCTCGCGATTTTCATCGTTCCGCTCGTGTCCGTTAAAGGTTTAGACTTTGGGCCAATGGCAAAAGCTGAGCGTGATTGCCAAGCAGGAATTAACTCTGGCGTGAATAACGAATCACTAAATCCGTTCTCGCATAAAAATGCAACGGCATCTTTTGTCTGGGCACCATTGTTAGTGATGCTGGTGGTGTTGTGTGCCATGCTGGTTCCACAAGGCTTCCCGTTCCAAAAGGTCGCGGGTTCATCGTTCAGAGCAGCTCTATCATCGGCTTACTTCTTTGCCGCGATCACCTTGATTTCACTCATGGCTTACTACGGAGTAAGAAAGCTATCTGATGGTGTTTCAGTGTACTTAAAAGGTATGGGAAACATGATGCCAGTGGCGATCATTTTGGTATTGGCTTGGGCGTTAAGTACAGTCGGTAAAGAGTTGGGTGCAGCGGCTTATATTGCCGAGCAAGCACAGAGTGGTTTCCCTTATTGGCTAGTGCCTGCGGTCGCTTTTTTGTTGTCGGCCATTATTTCATTTTCTACCGGTTCGTCGTGGGGAACCTTCGCGATAATGATGCCATTGGTTATTCCAACCGCGATTGCGATTGATGCACCACTACTCGTCGCAATTGGTGCTGTGTTATCGGGCGGTTTGTTTGGTGACCATTGCTCACCGATCTCTGAAACAACGATTCTTTCTTCAACAGGGGCAGGGTGTGACCAGTTTGAACACTTTAAAACACAGCTTCCTTATGCGTTGATGAACGGTTCTATTGCTCTGATTAGTTTTGTAGTGGCAGGCTTTACGGGAAGTGCACTGGTTGTGTTGGGTGCTCTTGTTGTTCAGTTGCTTGTTGTGACACTGCTAGCCAAGCGTGATGCGAGTAAAAACGCTTCTTCAGAAGTTCAACCTCAAGTCTCTGATTCTAAAATACAACAAGCGTAATTTAAGATTACAAACGAGGGATGAGGCTTAATGAATAGATACGGGATGCGAGTAAACGAGTAACGAAAAGCTTGCTCTCTATCTATTGTTCTTCATTTTATAACCTGCATCTCACTTACTTCAGTCTAACCATCTTCTTCGCATCCCGAATCTCGTTTACTCGTACCTAAACAAACAAGCGCGATAGAGATCCTATTAATTGATAATTTCAATGAATCAATATGTTCACTATAAAATCAATTCTCCATAAGATCATTTGTACAATCTTAGTTTTCGATAACTGGATTACCTAGTCGTACGGTTTATAGATTAAAATTTTATGATAATTTTTATCGTTTTTTTTTAATTAACCACTTTAATAAGGTAAATTCGCAATGTCGACCAAACTAGCTAACCCAGCGCCATTAGGCTTAATGGGTTTCGGTATGACCACTATTCTTCTTAATATCCATAATGCAGGTTTTTTCCCAATCGATTCTATGATTCTTGCAATGGGTATTTTTTACGGTGGTTTGAGCCAAGTTATCGTGGGCACTATGTGTTTCAAACGTGGTGATACGTTCGGTACGACTGCATTTACGTCATATGGCCTATTTTGGTTATCTCTAGTTGGTTTGATCGTAATGCCTTACATGGGGCTTCCAGCAAGCCCTGCTGAATTCATGGGTTGGTACTTACTACTTTGGGGTATCTTCACAGGCTTCATGTTCATCGGTTCTCTATGCTACCCAGTAGCGAAGCAAGTGGTATTCGGTTCACTCACTATTTTGTTCTTCCTACTTGCCGCTCGTGATTTTACTGGCAGCGAATTCATCGGCACTATCGCTGGTTTTGAGGGTATCTTCTGTGGCGCTTCTGCTATCTACTTTGCAATGGCACAAGTAATCAACAACGAATACGGCCGCACAGTACTGCCTATTGGTGAGAAGAAAGCACCTCAAATGGCAACACAAGAAATCGCTGCATAATGTAGTGCTTCTTAGAAATATAAAAAGGGTTAGCCATGGCTAACCCTTTTTTGCATTTTGCTTCAAATAAAAACAGAATCTAAAACATCGTTGTTATTTAAAGTCGTTTCATCATTGGAACGTCTTACGCTGAAGGCTGCTCTACAGGCTTGCTATCTGCCGCATCGGCTTCAGGCGATTTACCCGTTTTTCTTTTGTACTTTTCTTCCCAGTAAGTCGCCCCTTTAATACCTAGTTTCACAGGGTTGAACGTGTACTCAGTGACGCCTTGTTTTTGTTGCTCTTCGTAATCAGCCAGTGCTTTAAGCGCAGGCTTAGACATGAAGAAGATAATCAGAATGCCGACGATGTTTAACCATGCCATCAAGCCAACACCTACATCACCCATTGCCCATGCAAGGTTCGCTGTTTTAACTGTGCCATAGAAAACCGCAGTGATAAGAACAAGCTTAAGTACGAACATCATGCCAGGGATTTTGATGGTACGACGTAGGTAAGCAATGTTCGTTTCTGCGATGTAGTAGTAAGCAAGAATCGTTGTAAATGCGAAGAAGAACAGAGCAAATGCGATGAACGGCTTACCAACCCCTGGTAGAGCACTTTCAATTGCAAGCTGTGTAAATACAGGACCATTCGCACCAATGTTGGCTGCTAAGTTCTGAACAAGGAATACACCTTCTGCACCGCCGTGAACGTTGTAAGCACCAGTGATGATGATCATAAACGCGGTTGCAGAACATACTAGAAGTGTATCGATGTAGATAGAGAAGGATTGAACCAAACCTTGCTGAGCCGGGTGATCAACACTTGCCGCCGCAGCCGCGTGAGGACCAGTACCTTGACCCGCTTCGTTTGAGTAAACACCACGCTTAACACCCCAACCAATTGCAGCACCGAAGCCCGCCATAGGTGTGAATGCATCATTAACTATCATAGAGAAAACAACCGGAACTTGGCCGATGTTTAGTAGGATGATAACGAACGCGATGATGATGTAAGCCAATGCCATGAATGGGACAACGATCTGCGTGAAGTTCGCAATACGTTTAACACCACCGAAGATGATGAAACCAAGAATGATAGCGACAACAGTACCAGTAAAAATTTTAGCGAAACTGAATGTACCGACAGCTGTTTCGATCATAGCACCTGAACCAAATGCAGCTTCTACAGCGTTACCGATACTGTTTGACTGAACACCTGGAAGTAAAATACCACAAGCAAAAATAGTCGCGATTGCAAAGATCCATGCGTACCACTTCTGACCCATCGCTTTTTCGATGTAGTAAGCCGGGCCACCACGGAACTGGCCTTCGTCTTCTTCTTTATAGATTTGCGCTAGCGTAGATTCTGCGAAAGCAGTCGCGGCGCCAAAGAAGGCTACAACCCACATCCAGAATACCGCACCTGGGCCACCGAAACCGATAGCAGCAGCAACACCTGCAATGTTACCTGTACCTACACGACCAGATAGCGAAACAGCTAGAGCTTGGAAAGATGAGATACCTTTGGTTGAACTTTTACCCGAAAGTAACAAGCGCCACATTTCAAAGAAGTGACGGATTTGTACAAATCGAGTCATGATGGAGTAGAACAAACCAGCACCTAAACATAGGTAGATAAGTACTGGACTCCAGATTATTCCATTCAAAAAATCAACGAATGACTGCATGAGTATTTTCCCTGTTAGTTTTACTTATGATTGTTTTTCGAACAACACAATACTTCACTTGTAATGTAAGTGTTAAATTATTTAACTACGCAATAGAATTCTTGTGACATAAAGCAAGTTACAGGAGGCATTTGTTAACGCTTAGTGCTAGTTCGTAAATCGTTTTATTTAACCTAAAGTGCAACTGGTTGCTTTTGCTTTTGTTTAACTAAGTGCATAAATAATGATTAAAACAAACAAGCAAAGTGCAGGGGGATAGCGGAAGGTTGTCGACCTATGTGAGCAATCTGATCGTGAGTCAATAATGGGCCGTTAACCTACAAAGGACTAGCGTGTATAAGAGTTATCTGAATCCAGATCTGGATTAGCTTGTGCTTCTAAATGCGCCACTTCTTCATCTAGCTGAGCTATTTTCTCAGCCATCAATGCATGACAGCGATTGGCAAGCGCTTTAGCATCACTGAGCTTGTATTCAGTGACATCGATAGGTTCAAGCATTTCGGTGATCACAATGCCGTTATTGAGCCGATTAAGATCGATCTTATTGTGAGTTGTGCTGGTACACATAGGGGTAATCGGTACACCAGCCTCAATAGCCATCCGGAAAGCACCCGTTTTGAATGGCAGCAGTCCCCGTCCTTTACTGCGTGTCCCTTCTGGGTAAACCCAAACAGACAGATCTCTTCGATGAATATCTTCAGCAACTTGCTTGATAGTATCGCGCGCTTTGGACTTGTCTTCACGGTTAATCAAAATATTACCCGTAATCCAATACAATAAACCAAAGAAAGGAACCCACAACAAATCACGCTTACCCAATGTCACCGTGCGAGGCCTTAACATTCCAGGATCGGTTACAAAATCAAACACGCTCTGGTGGTTAGAGATATATACACTTTTCTCAGGTGTCGGCGCATTGTCTAGGCCACGTTGCACCGTTTTTACCCCTACGATCTTTTGCAGTTGATGGAAGCAACGACAAAAAAGGTACACATGCTTAGGGTTTTTGGGGCTAAAAATGCAGTAAACAAAAGCAAATAGGGTGATAATAATAATTAATATCGTAGCCATGATAAGACGAAGAACAGCAAGCACAATTCACTCCTTACTCACTACAAAACTGCAGTGGTTAAATCGTTTAAGGTAATTGGAGTTTTTACTCTATTTAACGAAATTGCAACAATTAACCACGCTAGATGTCTAATTTGAGATATACATATAAAACAATGGCTAACAATAGGCTGCAGACGGCCTTGTGGGCTTACAGGTGTTCGCTAGCGATAGCTTAAGATTGCCAATATTTCTTATTTGGGTCTTCATTTTCTACCCATTCCGGATCTTGGCGTGACTCTAAATACATTTGTAGGCCGCTATAAGACATGAAAGCCGCTGGCCCTCCTAAGTGCTCGAAATAGTCAAAATACTCATCTTCGAGCGAGCAAAGATGGGCCAAATCTTTAACGTTATTCACCATCGCCCATTGAATGGCGAACACCGGAGCTGTCGAACCTGAAATCGTGACTTCTTCGACATTTGGGTTGAACAGTGAGTTGGCTTGCTTAAGCTGTATCTCTTCTTGTTCAGACGCTTGCTGTAACACCTCTTCGATGATCTCTAAGCGTTTGGTATTAGAGACATTCTTGTTCAGCTTGGCGATTCGAAGCGCCAAGCTGAACCGGTCAGGTGACAATATGTCGACAAGTTGTGTTAACAGTTCTTTGTCTACCCCTGTCGCTTTAGTGAAATAATCGATACATGAAGTGGTTGAGGCATAACGAGTCCCCTCAAACTCAAAGCCACTGGTGTCGTCATATACCTCTAGAGGGATGTCATCAACCGATAAAAGCCAGCCTTTGTACTCTACTCGTTGTTTGGCTATTTGATACATCTTCCAAGCACTGCGTCCAAACCCGCCTAGTGTCGAACCAGAAAAGTCTGAATCGATAAGTTCTTGTTCCGTCCAATTCTCACCAATACCCAGGTGCTTAGCGTACTTATCGATGAGCGAATGTTTTATCTGATCGCGCACCGCCCAAATTGAAGTCAGGTCTTTCGCATACTTAACATTCGCGCATTCTTTACATGCTGGCAGCGCTATCGGTGCATGCTCAACCTTGGCAAAAAGCTGATCGGTTTTAGGAAACTCAACGCTGTGATTAGAAGGCTCACCACAAAACCAACAGGTATGGCGAAGATTAAATGGAGTGTCTATATGCGAGTATGGGGTCATTAGTCTTTTATCGGTTGAATGTTTGAGGTTGGGTTCATCATTGTAAAAGTAATTATCTCTGTTCGAGTGCTACCTTGCACCTGGTTTGTTTCACTTTTCTATGGAGGTGGCTGAACTTATATGTGCCACTAGTAATCCGGTAGGGCCCCTATTACTATGGTGTTAGTTTCCTCACTCCAATAGCGCATATGTCCTCATCGATTCCACTTATTTCGAACAGCAGTTCTTTTCTGAAGCGGCACTTTCTTTACCCAATATTCCATCCACTGTCGAGACTTCGAAGAGGTGTTTGACGCAATGGGTTTAGAAGTACGAGGTGTAAAAAGCCGACTGCTAATTAGTGAGTGGCACAGAGTGTCTTGCTAACTCTCTAAATATGCATCCTTTAAAAAACGATTGGGAAAACAATGAAATACATCGGAATTGATGGCTGTAAGACGGGGTGGATAGCTTGGGTTGTCTCTGGCAATGAGCTACCTACGTTCAAAGTGGTAAACACGCTCGATGAGTTAGTCGATGAACTTGCAGGTTCAACAACGTTAATCGATATGCCGATTGGTTTTAGTGATGCACAGACTCCAGATCGTTTATGCGACAAAGCAGCAAGGCGTTTTCTTACCAGCAAGCGGGGATCTTCTGTGTTTCCTGTGCCTTGCCGTGAGGCGGTTTATCAAACTGATTATATTGCGGCGTGTCATGCCAATGTGCAGCAGCTTGATAAGAAATTTTCTAAACAGACTTGGGGAATAGTGCCCAAGATTCGTGAGCTTGATGAACTCATTGAAGCTCACCCAAATCTATTAATACGAGAGTCACACCCTGAAGTGGTGTTCGCAGCTTTGAAAGGGGAACCGTTGACGTTTTCAAAACGAACGCAAGAAGGCAAAGAGGAACGGCTTTTCGTTATTCAGCAACTCGTCCCGCAATGGTGTGAGGGCTTGGCGCTAGCTATCTCAAACACTAAGCGTAAAGACGTCGCGATAGATGATATTTACGATGCTTTCGTACTGATGTTGATTGCCTATCACGCTCCGAAATTATCAACCTTATCTGAGTCTTCTGATGCTGGTGGAGAAGCTGATACGGATCAGAACGGACGAGTTAGAGAGATTGTCTATTGGAATAAAGCGCGCTAACAAAGCTTGCGCTCAACTTGGCTTCATATGTTATTTTCCAACCCACTGTTACTTTTCAATCTTACTATTTTTGAGTCTTTGATATGAAACGTTTTATTGTCGGTTGTCTGGTCACTGTGCTCAGTTCAGCGAGTTATGCTCAAGTTGCCCCTATATCTCAATGGCAATGCGACATGATGAAAAAGAACAACGTCTTGAGTAGTGGTGCGCCTGTTGGTTGTGAGCGGTTATCCAAAGTGGACTTTGATTTCATTAACTTTAACGGCGAAGCGCAGCAGGGCAACATGATCGTGCTTGATGTGATCGCGCCTGCTGTTGAGCGAATCTTTTTAGAGCTAAAACAGCGTAACTTCCCATTGCATTCTGCGCGTCTAATGCGTGAGTTTTACGGTGATGATAACGCCTCGATGGAAGCCAATAACAGCAGCGCATTTAATGCTCGGGCTATCACTGGCGGAGGAGACTGGTCGAAGCATGCCTATGGTGTGGCGATAGACATCAACCCAGTTCAAAACCCTTTCTTAGACATCGATAACAACGGACGAATCACGGTAAAACCTTCACAATCTGCGAGCAACTATGTGAACCGTACTCGCTTTCGAGCGCGTGATGACATTGAACGCCGAGGCATGGCAGAAGATGTCGTCGAGCTGTTTGCTCATCATGGTTTTATGATCTGGGGAGGGGATTGGAATACCCCGATCGATACTCAGCATTTCGAGATCGGTTCAAGAAGATTTGTTAACCAACTACTCGCTAAACCGCTACCTGAAGCAAAAATTCTATTTGAGCGATACGTTGAATCTTACCGCCAATGTTTTAACAAGAATAAAGGCGAGGGAGCAGAAAAAGCTCGCGCTGTCTGTGCAAAGAAAACAGTCGGGACTTTTTAGTGCTATGTTTATCTAGAACCGTTTGTGTTTTAGCAAGTTAAACTCGCTTCTAGTGTATTGTGAATAGCTAAGGTCAGCGCTTGTCGTTGGCCTTTTTTGTATTCGTTTCTTCAATATCACATCGACTATTGAACAGGTTATTGGGTATCCATTAGTCAATAACTGATGAAGTAATGTGGCGCAAAGTCATCGGTTTGTCATTGAAAAAGTCATAACGTAAACGTTATGTGAGAACCATTGCTGGTGGGGGAACTCTTTGCCGAATCGCCAGTATTATTAGTGAACTGATCACAACGGACCAACTAATGAAAAAGATACCTTTGGCTCTAACTCTTTTAAGCACTCTACTTTTTTCACAATATTCTTTGGCTACAGACACTTCACACACCACTCAAAACCCGACTTACGAACTCGATGGTAAGGCGGTATTAGGCCGTACAGAGAATGTGTACCTTTCTAGCGTTCAAGGGCTTAAAGACGTTCCTTTCATTGGTAAAATCGATACCGGTGCAGAAACCACCTCTATGCATGCGGAAGATATTCATGTGAAGAGCACGAATGCCGATTACAAGAATTTTAAAGACAACGAGTTGATGGCGGCGTTAACCGAAGATGTGTTGAACAATAGTGATGTTGACTACAATGATTGGGAAGGCAGTACCTTTGCAAAATATGAAGCAGTGGTCTCTTTCAAGGTTCAAAACCCACGTACAGGTGACATGGTATTGATTGAGGCGCCATTGGAGCGTGTCAGCATGATCCGCAGCCGAACCAGTAGCACGCCTTTGCTCCGCCCTACGGTTAAAATGTCTCTGACTATTGCGGATCAAGAATTAAAAACAGACGTTAACCTTACCGACAGAAGCCATTTCTCTGCACCGGTGCTGATTGGTAAAACTTTCCTTGCTGACAACGCGCTGGTGTTTGCGGGTTATGACTACTTGCAAGAGCAAGAGAACGCAATAGTGGTAGGTCGAAAAGAGGTGGTGTCTGTTTCGGGAATGGCGATGAACGCGACCTTCTCTTTAAAGAATCGCTACAGTATTTTGCACGCAAAAAATATCAATGTAGACAAGAAAAACAATGAAGTGACGTTTGATATGTTCGACAAGGACGGCAAACAGAAAGAGGTGACATTGCCGTTGGTTCGCATGTTAAGCGTAAGTGGAAACAAGAGACCATTAGTGTATGTACCTGTTCAACTTGATGAGAACACGACTAAAGATGTTCTAGTGTACTTACGTGACCGTTCAAGCAGCAGCTCACAGCTAAGATTGGGCACCAACACAGCTAGCGAACTCTTTATGATTGATACCAACGCTGAGAATATTCTTTCAGAAGGTTCTGAGAGTTTTAGTGATGTGGCTGAGGCTAGTGAACCGTTGATCATCTCGCCGGAAGAAGATATTACCATCGACAACTTCCCACTCAAGGCTGTGGCTTCTTTCACGGTAAATACACCCATGTTGAAGGTCGACAGTTTTGAGATTATCGGCAAGGGCAAAGATGAATCTGTTGAGTTCTACCTAACTGACATAAATGGCGAAAAGCAGAAGGTGACCAAGCCGATTATTAAAAAACTGAAAGTAGGGGAAGATACTCGCCCTGTTGTGAACGGTGAGTTCTCGGCTTCTGGCAAAGTTCGTCAGCAAGACTTCGCGGTTGATGTGCTAGACAGCAATGAAAAAGAAGCCTACTTCACCCTTGGTAAGAAGATGGCGAAAGAGGGCGTTTACGTGAACACGCGTTCTGACTACCTACTGAAAGCCGAGCCTCTGTTTAAAGTAGGACACATTGAAGTGGTTGAAGTGAACGGCATGACATTCCCTGCCAAGCTAGACACAGGTGCCGATGTAAGCTCAATGAATGCGGTGAACATCAAACGCTTCAAGAAAGATGGACAAGACATGGTGAGTTTTACCTACCAAAACAACCAAGGTGATAAGCAAGACTTCACCAAGCCAGTGATTGATGTAATGCGTATTAAAGCCAAAAAAGGTGAGAAGGTGAACATTCGGCCTGTCGTTGAAATGAACGTTAAGTTAGGTGACCTAGAGAAGAAGGTGAGAGTGAACCTTCAAGATCGTTCACGCTTCGAATACAGCATGATCTTAGGTAAGAACTTCTTAAAGCACGGCGCAGTAGTGAGCAGCGATGAAGATTATGTGCTGGGTGATATGGATTAACACCTAAACCTGCTTCTATTCGGCCACACATTTCAGTATTGGGATGTGTGGTTTTTTGTTGAGTGTCTGTCTTTGATGTTGATGTACTAGCAACTAAGTCACTGCTCTCTATCAACTTCTGCATCTTCAGGCCCAAA
>NZ_JAPPTM010000036.1:0-32543 GCF_027587105.1 Vibrio sp. RW | reverse complement strand
AAAAGGGTCTTTACGACCCTTTTTTCATTCTTGCTCTTCAAATTGATTAATCACCGCTTCAATCTCTCCTGATTGATCGTGAACTAAATTTTCATCACATTTTCTTGTGTGCGTATCATTATGTTCACCTAACCCAGCCAATAAAAGGGGGAGCATCTTGACCAGTGATAGTCTCAACAAAGAAATTTGGGATTTAACCTTCGCACGTTCCTTCTCCATAATTTCCGCTAAAGATTCGGCCTTCTTGCCTGATGCCAGCTCATGTGCGGACTTTATACGTTCACGCAAGGCTTTATGCATTTTTACTTTGGTAAATTTCAAGTGTTCATCAAGTGAAAAGGACAGCGTAAGATCCCAAGATAAATCAATTTTTAATGGTTTTTTGTTAGCTAATAAGTTCGCAGAAATTTCTTCGGAATTCATCGTTTGAGCATTATAGGTGACTCTGTTGCCATTTTTATGTGTACTGACCATCACCAGACCAGCATCAAGCAACTCAAATTCTTCTGGCACTGAGTTCTCATTAGTAAGCCATTCTGTGAACGTTTGTGAAGGTGTTCTTTTAATTTCTAAAGGCTTGGCTTTCACACTGCCAAAAGTGTCTCTCAAAAGGCTTACAACGTCTTCTGCATAGTTGTCTGTTGTCGCTTCAACTATCAACATATGAAGTGATGGCGAATATACGAGATAAGAATTTTTAAATTGCGTCAAGGTTTTGCTGATAAGCAATTGGTGGACTGCTAGCTTTATCGCTTCCCTAGATTCTTTAGTGATTTTTGCTTTGGGGCCCCATTTATTTGGTTCATCTGCTGCCAATTCAGAGAGCTTCTGAGCCACGGCGGCTTTCAATGTGCTTTTGGCAACTCGTTTATATATCTTTTCGATCTTAAACACGTAATCTTGTTCACACTGGAGAAACAAGCTCCCATCGTTTAATGGCTCTGCCCAACCAAGACTCTCCGTGGAGTGCCCAGTCAATGGTTTAGATCGCTTTTGTTGTAAAACTGAAGGGTCGAGCGAATCAAATAATTTGAAGTCGCTAGGTAGTGTGTAAATAACAAAACTCTTAAACATCTTCGCCACCATTTAGTTAACTTGAAAAAATGATCGGAAGCATACGAATAGGGTGCTTCTTGATATCTTGGTAAAAGTCATAGATTGATGCGAACCGATTTGAGCTGTATTGCCAAAACATATGTTGGTATGAGATGTAAAGGACAAGCGATAGAAATGTCGCGGCTCCAAGGTATAAACATGAAACTAAGTATGAATACTGTGTTCCGCCCATCACAATTGACGCAATGATTAACTTTAAAAAAGCCATGCAGAACATTGAAGAAAAGGAGACTGCAAATAGTAGTACTACCCAAATACATGTGCTTAATTGCTTTCCTTTTTGATCAATCTCTTGTCTCGTAAGCCCAACCCCATCGGTCAAGACTTGATCAAATGAAACTAATTCAAAATGCTTTGGTGTCGGTTTGAAAGGTGCAAGTTTTAAGCGGTTAGGAACTGAATTCAGAACCTCAATGTACGTAGTACTTTTGTCGATCTGTTCTTCTTCTTCCTCTTTCGTAATATTCAAGACAGCCTGGTTCTGAACTCCCCATGAATGTATGCTAGGCGCAGACAGGTCGGTAGCACGCGTAACGTCAATGTGTACCAAATCAGACCTGTCACTTACTGGCATCAAGTTATCAGAAGTAAGTAGCTTGTGTTCCTCTGTCAAAGAAGCCTTATTAGAGACAGATTTGTTGTCGCATGTATCAGGAATAAGGTACTTTCCGTCCAGTTGAAACATTTCAAGCTTTTGACTGTCCATTGAGTTTAAAACATGCGTGGGGAAAATGATCGGGGATTCATTATCCCGATGCTCAGAAATCATTTCCCTTAAACCACGATGCGGGATTTTACTTTCACGATACAAGTCTTCAATGACCAACTCGAAATTATAGACGGGGGTCCACTCTGTATAAAACCTGAGGGTAAACATATTCCATGTCCACTCTTTGGAAGGTTTATAGGGGCTTGACCTTAATATGCTGCTTTTAAACATTTATGTACCTACTTAGTTCCACTAGGTGGCCTCGTGACACTGCCATTTTCTGTTTGAGAGTTGCTAGACGGTTGGCGTGGAGCTTGTGAATTTGAGCCATTACCTTTACTCCCTTCGTTAGCCTGCTTAACCCCGGCATCAAAAGCACCAGTAATGGCTTTCATTGAGCCTTTTGCCGATTCAATATATTCATTAGTGTCACCAAATTGCCCTACAGCCTCTGTTGCCACCCATGACATTAGGTTATTAGCATATAAATTTGGTGCCTTAAGGCAGTAGAACATCAATCCGGTAAGCACTAATGGCATGCCTCCTGTAATCATGACCAAATCAAATAGGTCCCAACTATTAGTTGTTGTCGCCCCTAATGATTTCCACCAAATTGCGTTGAATATGGCATAGCTTATGTTGCACATCGCAAAGCCAAGCATTAAACCAATTACATGCAAACTTGGTCTTAAAAAGATTGCGCCGTACAAAGCGGCCATCCTCAAACCATGGACCGCCAAAAGACCTTCGCCGACAGCGGACGCGAGCAATGCAGAACCTAATGCGATTCCTCCTAAAGCTTCCGCACAAATGATGAGAAACGCTGTGACAATAAACACGAATGTAATCACTGGCACCATTGGCAATACGTTGGCGAGCAAAAAAGCGCCTGATAGGCTTGAAACCAAGAGAGGCAATACGTAGATAGACATAAACTTAAGCGGTATGCCAAAGCCGCCAGTCAATGCTGAGCTTGCTAAAGTTTCTGCTGATTGGGTTGTCAGGGAGTAATAAGTCAGAACCATTGTGTGGAGGATTTTTAGCGCTTCACCTAATGTGGCAAGAAGAGTTAATGCATTCGTCTGACCGCTCACGTCGAACAATGCACCATCATAATCAATACCGGCACCGCGTGGATCTGCTATACCTGACGCTAAGTTATTACTGCTATTACCCACAGCCAAACCAGTAGCTAAGATTGAACTACTCAGACCTATGATGGCACCTTTGTTGGATGGCAACGGTGTGCCTTGAGCATCATTTCTCTCAGTCAAAGAAAGCATATCCACCCAATTACCTGAACTCTGGGCAGTAGACCAACTGCTTTTTATATCTCCATTTTCAGCGGACTCACGCAGTATTTGCCATAAAAATGTTGTACCTTCAGATACTGCGAAATATGGGCGGCATTCATTAGCTGAGTCAATTTTATCGTCTAAAGTTTCTGCTTCACTTGAAAACATATCTACGATACCGCTATACCAAGAATCAGTGTGCTCGCAGAATGAGCCTCTTTCGGGGATGCGATATGACATAAATTGGTCGAGAGAAAAAACTGCTTGAGAACTGGCCATTTGCATCATGCCGTTCATCCGACTGAATGAAGCAGCTGCTAATATCCAACCACCTTCTGTCAATTGATCTAGTAAGCCGTTATTGCTAGGTACAGATATGCTAACGTTATTTCCACTTGAACTTGAACACACAGATGCTTCAGAAGACTGCCACTTCTTATTAAATTCACCTGCAAAGGCTCGCTTCACTACTTGAGAATGACAGTAACTAAGATTTACGTGGCTTTGGTAAATTTCTTGAGCAATATCTAAGTGATTTTTTGTCTGCAATAGATACTTTTTATAGTGGCTAATATCGTATTTCGAATATGCCGTAACGTACTTAGCAATGTCAGCCGTTTGAATTTCGTGTGACAGTGAATTGACCGCCGAAGCTACGTTAGCAATATGCCTAAGAATGGCATCTATGCTGTAGTAATTCGCATAGTAAGCCGCTTTATCAACTGGTGCAGACGCTGAAGTTGTTTTTGGAACCATCGAGAGTCTCAATGACCCACAAGAGCCACCAGCAAACTCTATTACCATGTCAGTGACAATATTCGATGTCATTGGGTTTTGTAAAAATATGTCATCCTGATATTGCGGCATGGATTGATAGTATTGCTTTACATCAGAAATTTTTGGAACATTTTGACCTTTATAAATTTGACTGGCGCTTGCAATCCCTGAAGCCTTTCTTGCCTTAATAGTATATTTTGCAGGACCTAATGGGGCAGGGTTAGTCATGCTTAGGTATTCAGTGCACATCAACATGGATGTAAGCGTTTCACCAGAACTGAAGACATTTTTGCTAAGAGGTTTAACTTGAGTCGCATTCGTTAAAGCTATGTATTGTGCTACACCAGCGCGCCAGAATAAGTCTGCTGCTCCAGCACCATGAACAATCACGTACATACCAGAAACTTGACCTACAGAAACGTAGGAACCAGAGGTCGCAGAAGCCACCATTGGTGTAATAGAAGCTAAGGCGATCCCAACTCTAAGAGGCGCATAAGAAGAAAGCTTGCCAAATATATGCCCTGTAGCTGCGGCATTAAGAGACATGTGTGCGCTTGTATAGGTAACGTTAATTGCACCATAGAGCAATGCTAAAAAGTTTAAGCCTCCGATCATAACCATTACCGGCGACATGGTTGGGTCTACTGACTGGTCCCCAAAGTATGTTTGCACCCAACCACCAAACAACATGGTTAAGTACTCTGTTGTGAGCCCTTGCGCAACATGTTGTTCAACGCAAGTGATCGTAAAGTCCGAACAAGACAACTTTATCTCCTTACGTCATTGTTGACGCAGTTACAGTGTTATTGATCGTTTGATATGCCAGATTGAGATAAATCAGAAATATTCCGACAACCATGTGCGTCGCAATATGACTAAATTTTATGTCTCGTGAGCGTTGAGGATTTGCGGCAAGTGAAATGTAAATTACACCTCGGAAGTAGGAAATGATCCCGTAAATAGACATGATCGCAAAAGCAGCACGTACACCAATTTGCGCACCGGAAGTAGGTTGGGTACCACCAATACTCTGAACATTTACAAGATTTGCTGTACGTTGACTGATGTCATCAAACATTAAGGACGAGTAGGGTGTGTCAAAGCTTAAACCCGGTGATACCCAAAATAGACTCCCCCAGTAAGCAATGCCTTCTCCAAATTTCCACATGAAGGCAGAACTGACTAGTACGGCTAGGATATGATTTACCGTGGGTATCGACCCGAATGTTTGGGCTAGCATTGGGCTGGATGTCCTAGCCCTAGCTAGCTGGTACCACATCATGCATCCACGCATAAAGTACAAAAGCCCCGTACCTTGAGCTAACAGGATGATTCCATCGACAAGGATAATGAATTCATGAGTTAAGAACCGCTCAAGAATGTCAGAGACTTCAACTGCCATCAGCGTCCTCGTTTATTCAAAATCTCGTTAAGGATTTGAGTTTGAACTGCTAAGTTGAATTCTTTAGACAAGTTCGAGTCATAGATGTGATTCAGTAGAGACATGTTTCGAGCAGTCATTTCGGCTGTCATTCGTTGGACTTGCTCAACCGTCGTGAAGTTTTTTTTACATTCGATACCTGCAGGAGTTTTGAACCAGTCCTCTTTTTCTTTCTGCGTTCTTAACGAAGGTTCAACCCTCGAATAACACGTTTTATCACCACCGTTCCCCATGAGTTTGAGTTGGTCAGGGGAGTTGTAGAAGTCTACGTCCTTTTTGACCTGCTCTAATATGGATTGAATCTTCGAACCGTTTTCATCTCGTGGGTCTGTAAGGCCACTTACTCGTAGGGCCGTTGTATAGCCAGCAGTTGTGCGTAGAAACTCTCTTAGCCATCGGTTGTACAGTTTTTTCATTTGAGGACTGGATTGCTCAGAGATCATGTCACCGTTTGCTTCGGTTGGCATTGGAGGAACATCACCGGGGTTGAACATCACTTTCAACAATGTATCGATTCGGATTTTTTCATCCGGTGACTTTGAATATCCACCTTCTCCCATTCCAGGCAAAAGACCTGCAATATTTAGTTTTGACATATCAGGAACTCCTCCAGAGACGACCTCATTTTCAAAGAGCTCCACGGCTTCATCGGCAATATGTTGTTGTGGGGTATCGCAACGCCCGTCAGTACATTGAACAACCTGTGCTAACTGCCCTGCAAAATCTATAGCTGCTTCAGATGATTCACAATAGAAGTCATCCAAGCTTTCATAGATACCCATAACGCTATTTATGCTGTCGCACATTGATGGTGATGGTTCCATTTTTGCCTGTTGGTTTAAGTTGGCAGTTTCTGAGTTTGAACCTGAAATCAGTTGGGTTTGAGTTAAAGTTCTCATGGTGTCAGCTTTATCTTGAAACACTGCAAGCGCTTCATCGATACCAATTTTAGTTAAATCCAAACCCTGCTCTTTAGCAAAAATCATCATGTCCTGACCCGTCTGCGTGATGACTTGACCTAATCCTGTCGGGTCAGTACAAACGGTCGAGTTTGCAGAAGCAGAACTCAATAATGCAATACAAATTATTGATTTCTTAAACATAAATAACTCCCTACCTATCAAGTCCACTGAGATCCAAATCGAAGTCTAAGCCCGAATCAAAACTGTTCTCTTTGCTCATGTTCTCGAAATTGAAGTCACTAGCGTTAACTTCAGGCTCAACAGCTTGCTCGATCGATTGCCCAGTTCTCATACTTCTATCAGCATTTAGGTCATGCTGCGAAACCCCCATATCAATACACAAGCGTTCAAAACTCCGGTCATTTAAACCCACTTCAGAGTTAGTCACAGGGTGATTTTTGAGGATGGCTATTTGAGGGTCCACAATGGGACCGATAATTGATCTATTGAATTCCATTTAAACCTCACATAGTATGCTTATCTATTACATCTTACATTAAAAAACAATACTTACAAATTCGAAAGGTCTGTATGGTTAATCTCACTTTTGACAAAGATTGGATAGATGAATACTGGGAAGAAGTCGAACCCGAAGTTATGCAAAGCATCTCTCAATTTGAAAGC
This sequence comes from Vibrio sp. RW, assembly GCF_027587105.1. Taxonomy (NCBI): domain Bacteria; kingdom Pseudomonadati; phylum Pseudomonadota; class Gammaproteobacteria; order Vibrionales; family Vibrionaceae; genus Vibrio; species Vibrio sp. RW. The sequence goes on along the minus strand of NZ_JAPPTM010000036.1, from coordinate 25,619 downwards.
AAAGAAAGCTGGGTTGTTACATGCGATAAAAATGCATTACTGAGTTTAAATCGGATAGCTCAGAATTTGCCTGAAATTGCAAACATGCCAATTACGGAGGACGTTGCAATACATTCAGACCGTCTTATTAGAATTCTTGGATGTTTACCTTTAAAGACCTCACTAGCTGCGTTCGGTTGGTTAGGTGCTTTAAGTGAGAATGAGCATAGATGGAACTACATCATCAATGTCTACGCAAATAAGGTCAGCCAAGGTGAGCACCAAGACACAACACCCGATCCGACTTTTTGCAAGATACTCATTGAGCGGCTCGCGCTCTTTACTTTTTTAGATGAATTTAACAATGTTTTTTTGAATGACATCACAACCAAATTGGCTCTTGAGGGATATGTAAAGAGGGTCAAAGGAGAAACCTATGAAGACTAACTTACATCATCTCCTTCTTTGTGGAGTTGTATTAGGTGGGGCGACCTATAGTGACGAATCAGAGGCTGCAAGAGTTTGCAGGACAAAGATTACACTACCAGCACCTTCGGTTGGTACTTGCGATGTAGATAGTACCAACCCAAAGATGGGTAACCCATTTGCATATATCGACCCGACTCAAGGCTGTGATTTTAACTTCAGTCTTCCTGGCTTACCATCATTCAGTTTAGAAGGTTTACAAGGGATGCTTTGTGAACAAATTCAAGATATCGGGCAACAAACAATCAATGAAGCACTTGGGCCACTGCTCGAGAAAATTCCTTCAAGCATCGACCTCGATATGAATGAAATGATGTCAAAAATGTTCGATGACCAAATGAAAATGCAAAGAGAGTTTTGCCCAGTTTATAACAAATCAGGAAAGCTCATTAGTTATGAATGCGAAAACGCTGGTGGGCCAATTAACCCCGGCATGCCTGACTGGGCGATCCCAATCGTCGATCCTGACAATAAAGAACGTGAATGTTATGAATTAGGAGGGGTAACCTATTGTAAACCTATTTCTGACGGCTCAGACATTACCGAACCAGACAGACCATATAATCCAGATAACGATATGAGCCTACCTCATTGTAGCGATCTTACGGATTTCTTTGATTCAGAAGGTAATCTGATTCCATGTCGGAATAGTGGCCCGAGGGATGACGCGCCTGCATCAGAACAATCTCAACAAAGTTCGACCACTCCAACATGGGATTCAAATAGCGGTAGTAACTCTGAGGGCGGTACAAGCAATAATTTGAAACCTACTTGGGATACCAATAAGGGGTGGTAATGTAATGCACTTGGTTTTAGTTGAAAGTTCAAAGAAAGCAACGATCGTCAATGACCATATAAATGCTCTTGGTCTATCTAGCTCATATCAATGTTCTTTTACAGCAGGAAGGATTTTTGACTTTGAACTTAATAACCATTTCAACTGGAGTGCTCGTAATGGTGAAACACTCGCATATTTGGAGAGAATGATTCAACGTTGCGAGATGGTAATCGCGATGACAGATGCTGATGAACAAGGTGAGTACATTGCATATCAGATCGCTGTCATCGCAGACAGATACAATAAAGAAACAAAGAAAGCTGATCTTGTTGAGTTGACATCGATTGGGATTAACAGGGCACTAAACACATTACGTGAACTAGATATTCCAATCATTCAGAAGACTCACAGTGAAAGATTGGTTCATCTAAAAGTGGGACAGATGACCATTGAACACGGCTTTAATGTTTCGAGTATTCATGAATTAATGGTAACGGAATACTTGGCAACAAATGACTTGATCAATGTACTCCAAGAGCAAGACCACTCCACAACAAAGTACTTTCTTTCCAGAAACACGGAAAATTTCAATGTCAAAGAATTACCGTTAAAACCGCCTTCTACGTTTGATGTTTACACAAATGCACTAATCGACCGTAGTGTAGATCTGGTGGAGCTTGAGGGTGAGTTACAATGTCTGTATGAAAATGGTTTACTGTCTTATGCCCGAACACCATCGAACGAATGGCTGCCAGAAGCCGTAGATCATATAGATTCATTAGCAGATGCCAATGGTTATACTTCAGACTCAAAGTTCCTAGAGTCGCATACTTCCGTTAACGTACCGCACTCCGCGCTCTATATTGTCAAACCAAACGCTTCAGCATTAAACCTAAAATCTCTGGCCCTTGTATCTGAATGGTCACTATCAATTGCTTGCCCCAACGGTTTACGCGCATTTAGCAGCGATGTGGATTCCCCCATCCTCAATTTAAAACACAATATGAAGACACAGAGAAGTCGCGCCCACCCCCAACTTCAGGTTTTAACAGCTCTTCGCGACATAGACCTTTTTAAACCTTCAACCAGTGCAAAAATTTCACACAAAATAGCGACTCGCTACTTTAATGGAGATCATTTAATCAAGCCTCGTCTAGATAAGAGCAGATTCTGTACAAAAGCAATATTTCCCGAACTGACAAAGTACGTTGAGAAACGGACCAACCCACTTAATGTGCTAATCAACTCAGAAATTACATCTTCAAATCTCGAAGTGAACCACTCAATTGCTGAGAGGACCTTCGTGGAATTGACTCAAAAAGGTAGATAATCAATGAAATTTAGAAAATCGTTTATCGCATGTTCAGCTGCCATCTCTTTAGCATTTTCTGCAGGATATGCCATCGCCACGGATACTTCTTCACCATCAACAAACTCCAAAGCTTCACCTATTCCGGGCTCGTCACTATCAACAGTATCTGAAGTAGTGGAAGCATTCGATGAAAACACATTTAAAAAAACTGTCGAAGAAAAGTTACGAGCGCAAGTGTATGCGGTCGTACCATTTGACGGTCACGATTTATATTCGGTGTTCACCACTAAAGGGACATTTACTATAGATCGTGATGTAGAGCTCGCATTCAAAGGAAAGTGAGCTTACGGCAGCATAGCTCAACTTTTAGCAACAAGTCGTGATTTACTGAGTGTCTGTCCATTAAGAGGATCGACACCGTGCCACAACATAAACTAGAACAAGCCATTGCCGCGTTTGATCACTGGCGCCAAAACCGAACTAAACGCACTCACACTCCTAACGAACTTCGACAATTGGCCGTTGAATTAGCAGACAGTCACTCCCATAATCACATTGCTACTGCGTTGAGGATTAACGCTCGACAACTCAAGATTTGGTGTGACCATGCTGCTGTCAGTTCCACCGCCCCCTCTGACTTTATGTCATTGCCTATCGAGCACGAATTTGAGCCTAATACAGAGCATCGTTTGAGCATTGAAATGACGCTACCAAACTCAAGTCAAATTCGTATTAGCGGAGAGCTGTCACTTCATCTGCTCCAAACCTTGCTGCAAGATGTGGGGGCATTAGCATGATCCATCTAACTGCGCAGACCCAAATCCTTCTGGCCATTAAGCCTGCCGATTTTCGTTGTGGAATTGATGGCTTTGTCGCCCTCTGTCGTCATCAGCTCAAACAAGAGCCACGTAGCGGTACCCTGTTTGTGTTCACCAATCGACGCCGAACCATGTTAAGGGCGCTATGCTACGATGGTTCCGGATACTGGTTGATGAGTAAGCGCCTGACCAAAGGGCGCTTTCAAGATTGGCCGAGGAAATCTCAAGAGACGATCACGCCTTTAGTCGCTAGGCAATTGAAAGCCCTGCTGGCAGGGCTGCCAGGCTGGCAAAGAGTGTGAACAAACGCACAGTCTACGGGTTCAAACAAACGATCGTTTCGATCGAGTTGACCGATCATGCTGAGCTGAAATAATGAGATACATCATCAGAGCACATTAGCCGACAGGATAGAAAGTGGCGCAAGAGTTTACCGACATAGATAGCGAAGAGTTGGATGGACTTATCCAGCGAGTGCAGGAGGCGAAAGAGCATGACCTGGCACTGAGCGCGGAAGATTGTCATATCCTGTTGAAAGCATTAAAAACGCTGGCGGCCTTACAAGAGCGCTTATCTGATAACGATATTACCTTGCATAAACTGCGTAAACTGGTGGGGATGGTCAGATCGTCAGAGACCATGGATACCCTGCTTGGCCAGAAAGCCAAGAAGAACAAAAAACGTGGTCAAAAACGGTCCAAACCTAAAGCGACTCAACCTGATGTGCCGGTAAAAACAAAAGTTACTCAGCACAAATTAACCGACCTAAGGAAAGGCGATGCATGCCCGGAGTGCCATCAAGGCAAGCTGTATAAGTATGAGCCGGCTACCTTGCTGCGTATCACGGGGCAAAGCCCATTCGTAGCTGAGCAGCATGTTATGGAACGCTTGCGCTGCAATGCGTGCGGTCAGTACTTCAAGGCGACATTGCCTGATGATGTCGTTGAGGATGGAGGGCCGAGTCAGAAATACGGTTACAGTGCTCGCACTTTAATGGCTCTGCATAAGTTTTTTGCTGGTGCGCCTTATTATCGCCAAGAAAGCATGCAGGCTCTGATGGGAGTAAAGCTTACAGCGTCAACCATTTTTGACCAAGTTGAGTTGGTAGCCAATAGCTTACAACCCGTTTATAACCTGCTTAGAATTTTTGCAGCCAACGCCGAGCATTACTACTTAGACGACACGAGTAATCGAATCTTAGACAAAGTCCCAATCGAAAAACCGCAACGCAATGGCACCAAAATGCGAGAGCGCACCGGCGTTTACAGTACGGGTTTAGTCGCTGGGTTAAAAGGCGGGCATAATGTGGTGTTATACAAAACGAACATTGGGCATGCGGGCGAGTTCATTGACGAGTTGCTGAGCGAGCGCGGTAAAACGCTATCTACTCCCATATTGATGAGCGATGCCTTATCCAGCAATCGCCCATCTCTTGGTTATGAAGTCCAACACTGTCTGTGCAATAGTCACGGGCGGCGGCAGTTCGCGGAAGTGCTTCACTCATTCCCAACCGAAGTTGAACAGGTATTAACGTGGTATGGAATGATCTGGGATAACGATCATGAGGCCAAAGTCTTGAGACTCAGCAGTAAGCAGCGACTTGCGTGGCATAAGAAAGTATCTCTGCCGGTGATGGAGCAGATCCGTGAATGGGGAGAGACAGAACTTAATAGAGGGCGTGTTGAAGAAAATAGTGGTCTTGGCAAAGCGATTGGATACTTCAATAAACACTATGACGGGCTTAGCGCGTTCTGCCACATCGAAGGGGCTCCGATAGACAATAACAAAGCGGAGCAAGCCCTCAAACTGGTCGCCAGAAACCGTAAGAATGCGATGTTCCATAAAACTCAAGCTGGCGCCAGTATTGCTGATGTGGTGATGGGAATGATAGCGACGTCAGCCGAAGCCGGTATCAACGTCTTGGATTACTTCAATACGCTGCAGCGTAAACAAGGTGAAGTAAAGGCGAACCCACAGCAGTTCCTACCTTGGAATTACCTATCTAATATCTAACCAAGAAATGCTCCTGCTTCGTCTGGAGCCAACTCTGCGCACCGATGTAAGCTATCTTCCCGTAAGCTCACAAAGGAAAAGCAATTGATTTAGAGACAGGAAAGAATGTTGTGGCACAACATTTAAAACAAGTCGAAGAAAAGATTAAGTCGGCAATTACTAAGCGCAATGCTATTGACGACTTCACGTCTCGTAAGGCGGTACCCAGGCAAGTATCCGAAAGTGCAGAGCAACCCTCTAATCAACAACAGCCATCAGGAACTAGCAAACTAGGTGGAATGCCAACAGAACCTTTGTCTAACGTTAGACCACCAGCACCAAAAACAAGTGTTGTTGAACTCTCACCAGATGCTTTCGCAGCTCTAAAGCGTCAAACTTACCCAAAGCAAATTCAAGCAATGGCCAAAGAAGCTCATGAACAGTATCCCGGCGTCAAAGCATTGCAAGAACGTCAAGCTAAAGAGTTACACCAACGTGAAGTTGAAGCCTCAATTGAAAACTTCGTGAACAAAAAGGTGGCGGAACCTACAACTGAAAAAACGAAAACTTCTTCCATCGACATTCTAAAAAGAATGCCTGAGAAAATGCGTCGCAAGTTGGGGCCTAAGTTTGCGCCAGGCTTACTCTTGAACGTACCGGATGAACAGTTTGTGGTATATGAACCAAATGCAGATACCGAATACCGCGGAACATTGACAATCGGAACAGATTTTACATGTAGGGTATGTCAAAGTTTTCATCAACTTATTCCAACATTAAATGCTGAAGGAATTAAGGTTCGATACATGCCATACCCACGCGCCGAGGTCATTAGCTACGATTTCCCGCTCAATCATACAATGGATGAAAGAATTGCGCGTATAAGGACCGAGCCATTGAGTCCGCATGGTCAGCTAATCACGGCTGCGTACTGTTCTGAAGATAATAAGGCCGCTTACAATGAGCTCTTCCGAACTAAAATGCTTAATGTATGGCCGACACATATTTCAAAAAGCTGTGAAGGCGCGGTGAGAGAGTTTAAATTTCTTGGTGATCTACTCTTTAACAAAGCTACCCCATACATGGTTTGGGGAGATAGTGAAACATCAAAAGAGCAAACAGGTTACATACGTGGACTGTTACCTAGCGACAGAAGCATCGACGACTTACTCAAGCGCCTAGAGAGTTAAATAAAAAACCACCCCATGGGTGGTTTTTTATTTAACTATGAATTAACTTCTTAACCTTCAATCTTTTCTTGTCGATACTTTTATAATCATGCCCATATGCCGTCAAATACAATGTATCTTTATCCGAGATAAGTCTTGCTGTTTCATCGTTAATCGGAAATGACATACTACATTCAAGAACCAGTTTTTCGGTGTCATTGGTCGTCCCTAAACGTGTTCTTTTCTTTATTATGTGGCTACTTACTGTTGTGTAATGGAAAGTTAGCTGAAATGCAGAGCAAAGTGATGTAGGGGTTTCCACGACTTCGTACTTATCCATGTGGATCTTCAAAATTGAATCCCAAATCTCACCATCAGGTACACCGATCACACAATCGCCGTCTTCGTTAACACCAAAACCAAATATGGTGGAAAGCGTTCGAGACAGTTGAGCTTGACGTTCATCAGCACTTAGAAAATCGAGAGAAAACATCGAAAAAAAATGAATATCTGGTCGCCCACTTACAGCCGCAACCCAAGCATTGTTGCTCTTCATTACAGTTCTGACCTTATTGTTTTTAATATACCCATGACCTATACTAAACCATGTTTTGCGATTAAACAATGAGGCGGTGAAATGGGGCTCGATAGTAGGATCACAAAGAAAGTAATGGGTCACTTGCATACTAAGCTTGCTCTCAAACCAGAAGAGGAAAAAAGCTTAGAGTTTCAAATTGATTGGTTTAAGCACCACATTGAGTTGGAGGCGTATGTTTCAGCCAACCGGTTAATGGGTGTGCAACCTGAGGGGCAACAACTCCCACTTGTTGTGCTTGATGAGGATCTTGAAATACAAGAATTAACTTTGCCGCATGAAGTTGATTGGAGTGAAACAGATAAAAGATCTTTGAAAAGTACTTTTGAGCAACTAGGTATCAAGATCGCTGTTGAGCCTCCAAGTGAAGACTTTCTCGCTTTCTACAACGCAGCCTTACCAACCCAACTTGCAAAGATTGTCGAGCAAACCGTAAAGCATAGCCGGGAAAATATTACTGACATCGGCTTATATCTTCCACAACAACCATACATCACCCATGCCCTGGAAGATGGTGACACAATCAATATTGTAAACACTGTTGAATCAACGGCAATAAGTGTGGAGACCAAGATGAGTTCGAAACCGCTGATTCATCGATTTTTCTCTCACAACCAATCAGTCGAGCATGGACCAGCTCAGACAAATGAAAACGGAGTATCCCGATGAAATGGTACAAACTCACAGCCATTATCACTGCTTGCATATTTTCTTTCCCATCTCATGCTTACCTCTATTACGTAATAGTCGACCCGGCAAAGTCTGGTCAAAAAAGCCAACAAATGGCAAACGACCAGAAACAATTCCTAGAAGATGAAATAAAATACGCAAAGGAAATTGCAACCGATATTGCCGATTACTTAAAGGATTTCGACCTTCAAGGTGACTTAGATTCCTTTAAAACTGCATTAATATCTGCCAGTAAATCTGAGCCATACGTACTACAAAACCAAGCTTCTATGGAGCCTGCCGTTGGTTTATGTGACCTCGTCTCATTCTCCATTAACGACTTTGCAGGGGATCATGGCTGTGCTTTTTATCATGAAGAAGACAACTTTGACGGCTCCATTGTATTAAGTGAAGACATGAAGCCAATTTATGAATTAGACGTTGAACGGTTCAAACGTTCAATAGATACGTTCCGCCATCGTAATTCGTCGGTCGATTCTGAAACCCTTCACTCTGAGATGTCCATGATTTATTTCGACGTCCTTGGCCAAGCTAAAATGACAGAGGTAAGTCAGGAGGATAGGGAAGCAATGGATCAGTTTGTGGATACAGTCATGGGTTCAACTCAAACGGTGGTTGATCCTGTAGACAGCACTTCAAGCCCACAGGCTAAATTGCTATTCACAAGGCAATTATCAGACCACCTCAGAAATAATTACTTAAACGCGAGCGCGAAAGCGACTTATGTCCGACGTTCGCGTGTTGGGGATGGCATGTCGATGCAAAGCGATTTGTGGCAAGTTCGTGATAATGAGCTGCAATCACTTATTGATATGAACAAGCCTGTCATGACAGGAGGGGGCTTATCACCAAGACCTTCACTTGAAAGCATCATACGTGGGGATGCAATCATGACCGCTCGTCTTGGAAGAGCACTTCAAACCCACCTTGATAATAGTCTTCAGGAAGAGCTAACGCTTTCAGTAAGGACATTAATTTTATTGGAGCTACTTAATGATGGAAAGTAATGTATCTCAGAACCCTTCAAAGGACTTTAGTCAGAAGACGCCGATTAAATCTATCACAACATCAAATGCTAACCTGAACTCACATTCTGTAAGTTCAGGGCTTTCAATGCCAAGCACTAAACCCAATGGCCAAGCATTAAATAGTTTCATTACAAAGCCAGCAAGCAATCAGCCAATCGATCATGGAGTTGTAAAAACAGCATCACCTAGTGATAGTTCCAGCTATATCAGGCCGCCCGAGAAACCAAAGCTGGAAACTAAAACAGAGCAACCAGTTCAAACAAAACAGGCCGAAGATAGTAAACAAAAGAATGCGGAACCCGAAACAAAAAAAAGTGCTGATAAGGCTCCTTCAGAAGCTGCTAAAAGTTCTGCTCAGTCAAGCCGCAATACCCAAGACAAAAAAGGGAAGAAGTCCAAAAAGGAACAGGAGCAGGAACAGGAGCAGGAATATAACCAACACACACGCACGGTTCTGCCTGGTATCACAGAGCGGAATAACCAGAGTGTATCCAATGTCCGTAATTCAACTGCTTTCCTCAACTATAACAAAAATGGTAGCGGTACAAATCGCGGGGTAAATGGTGGAAAGGCAAAGCCAGTCAAACCTGCAATGGATATCAAACGTGTTAATAAAATGATTGATAAAGCCAAACAAATACAACAGCTGAAACAGGATCTTGCAACTGCTATCAAAGAAGGTGCTGCACCAAAAGAACTCAAAGCCAGAGCTTCTAAGCTAGAAAAAGAATTCTCCTCATTCACGAAAGAACTTGGCCGTGTCAGTTCAAAATTGGATAAATTAGCCCCTGATTCATTAAATGCTTTGAAGGAATCTATTGGTGCTGACAAGTTTAATAACCTCAGTAAAGCCATTGATGGTGTTAAAGAGTCCATGAGTCCAGAAAGTCTTAAAAATATAGGGATGGAGGGAAGCAAAGCTCTAAACAAAGCGATGCCTGACTTTGCCAAATCAACAGAAAAGCTCCAGGAAGCTATACAGGCAATGTTCAATTCTATTTCTAAAACATTTTCAATAGGTAGGTAGTCGTATGTTTAACGCTTCAGAATTAATAAAAAACCCGGACATACCATTGAGTTTTAAGTTTCAAATAGAGTACCAATCAGCTACACATCATAAGAGTTATGTCCATATTGCTCATCACTTAGGTTTACTTGACGATTATGTGGACACAGACCACTTTGACGAAAATTACTCACTGCTCAGTCTTGAAGATGTATGTGAAGAATTTCCTCATCTTGAACCATATCGAGACAAACTAGAGCTCTTAAAGCAAAACTATTTATTCTTATCTGGGCTATATCAAATCCCCTTTCATGAAGAAGCATACCGTTCAACAGACTTGATCACGTATTCAAAGCTCAATGGTATAGCTATCATGGAAATAAATGCTCAACCGATAATATTTCTGTCATCGTTGGATAAGTATCTAAATCTATTGAGCGATATCGGCGAAAAAAACATATCCAACGAAGTAGTATTTTGGCTAGATATAAACGGCTATCTGGATAACAACCAGATCCATGAAGGTGCTGAGCCTAGCACCGCCTTAGTAGAGTTTAATGAACAGAATACGCAGGGCTTTTATATCGCTATTGCAACGCCTGAAGAGGTCCAAAAATGTATTTCTAGAATAGAGCAACATACATATGAGAAAGTCGAGTCTTCGGCCTACGAATACGAGCTACCTGATTGTTGTGGCTACCTTATTGAGAGCTTGCAAACCGCCGAAGAGAACTTTACCCATCAAGTTCATTTCTCTGTTGAGGAATCCAAATTAAAAGAACCTAGCTGCTCCGACAGCAGTGTACTTGAGTCTCACGATTGGGAAAGCGTTAAAATGTACAAAGCGTTCAAGGGGCTGCTTGCATATTTCAATGTTCCTCTAGCCAACGTTAATAAGGAGCCTATACGCAGTTTTCTCGTTATAAACATGCCACAGTCAGCGCACACAGGTCTTGAGTATGAGCTTGGCATCAGCATACAAACAGTCGTGACTTTAAGTGGCTACAGTGTCACCTTAAACCTTCTCTATAGCTCAGAATTTGAAGAAAGCTCTGATAAAATATGCGCCACCCTAGAAGAGGGCAAATTAAATCTAATACTAGGTAAAACCTCTGACGATCCAGTGAACCTTTATACAAGCCTAATCAAGGAAACCCATAATAGAGCTGGTGGTTCGCCGATATTAGCGTATGAAAGTGGATTTCCGATTTACCTAGAAGATATAAGCCATTGCTCAATTAATAACAATATTGAGACCTTTATTGAGTACTCTACCATAGGAATTGAGTACTTTATTGCCGGGCACTTGGATAATTCGGCAGTGATTAATATGGCCATGATTGCTGCTCAGTCTGGGTTAACCGTCATTGGGTATTCCTACGCATCAAACAGCAGTTCTGCTATCAATCGTCTTCGATTCACTCAAACCCTCTATGACGGAGCGAATCAAGGTGTTACCCGCACTATAGAGAACTTGGTAAACACAATCCAACCTCAGTCACATACGAACAAATCAGAGGTATAGTAGATGGAAGCAAATGTACCTAAAAATATCGTAGAACGAATAGAGCAAGCCCTTGATGGAAAAGCGTGGGCCAATCAAACATTTCGCGGCAAAACCAAACTGACCAGTTTTCATTTTCCAAGACCGAGTAGGAACTATGCTGGCAACTCTGATACTAAGTTAGTTGACTACATCAATCGTCAGGATCAAACGGGTAACCAGCACTCTAGGGCTTATGCTGAATTAAATTGGGCTAAAACTATTGCCGTTGGCCTCCATATCATTTCTGGGTTTGAAACGCCTGATAAGAAGTATATTTCTAAGGTTTTTGCTGCACGCAAACAAGTTGACACCATTCGTAAGCAGTCAAGTTCGTATTGGAATGACCCAAAATACAAGGCTGCCCTAGAGAACTATGAAAAGGTTTGGAAAGGTAAGTTCTCAACGGATGTACAACAGAAAGAAATTCTTGAAAAGACATACTCGATTCAAGATGCATTAATCCAAGAGTTTGCTGACACAGCAGTATCCAGCCAACTTATCGATCATAAATCCCTTTTCCGTCTCGAGCCCGTCGTAAGACAATACGTTGCCGCGTTAAACTCTGGGGTCAGTGAAGATAAGTTGATCCAAAAAAACGACACAAGCTTACAGCAAGACAGCTTATACAATTTAATGCTGAATGAAGAATATGGTGCCGACACCAGCGCTCAAGCTATGCTGGCCAGCAGAATGCTAGAAAAGCACTTAAGTGAAATTCAAGCCTTTGCCGATACTCAAAGTCACCATTCTAAAAGTGGTAAGAAAGAAATCCCCTTCAACATAGATATTGGCCAGTATGCTTCTGGTGGTTACATCAATTTTGATGATGAAAAAGCGGCACCTTTACATAGTGATATGAAGGACACATTTGGTAAGAAAACGGGCTGGTCAGTCGTTGTTAAGTTTAAGTGCTTCGATAATGGCCGTGTCTCACTCAACACCGGCTTAAGAATCGTTGGTCGTCAAGAATCAAACTCCTTCATAACATCTAAACCTGACTTTGATTCATGGCTAGAAAGGTTACCTCATTCACCACAAGGTACTGAGGCTTCATTATCTACCGAACAGGCTAGAGAAGCTTACATTAAAGAACAAAGCGCACTAGAAGCTGCGCGACTAAAAGGTGAAGAAGAAAACAAAGCTAGACGTGAAGAAGCGCTGAGACAACAGGCAGAAAAAGATGCTGCTCGCGCTGAAGAAGTCAAAATTCTAATCGAAGAAAACTACTCTTTACCACTCGTTACAAAAGAGACAGCCAAAGGTACCCAAATCGAAACTAAACAGATCATGGAGATTCTTGATTATGAGGAACTTCATGGGCTGTTGCGTCATGCCAAATTATATGAAGTGCCGACTGTCAGTATTCAAATGGGCCTAGACATCGAAAATACCCGAGGTATCCAACATCTAGCTAATCCGCCCTACTTATTTGGCTCAGAAGAAAACGACAACATTGGAAACAAGCGCTTTGAAACAATGAACAATGACATGAAAAACTGTTTTGTTCAGTTAGGTAATATCGGCCCAAATACCACCATAATTCAAGGCGAGGGCTTTTCTACCATGGCCAGTTTGTACATCGCTGCCAAAAGGAAAGAACTCGATGTAGCTTGTGTTGCGGCCATGTTCGTCGACAACATCAAATATTCAGTGGAGCATTATAAGAAGCAGTACCCAAACAACCCTATGTTAAATGGTGCTGATAATGATAGTTGGAACAAAGGGGATGAACGATCACTTCGTTCAATTAAAGACAATGCTGGCTTGCGAATGGGCCTCATCCTCCATGATAGCTATGGCATTCAGAGCTTTTCACTTGATTGGGAAAACTTAGGTGTTCATGACAAAGCTCTTGAAACTGGGGCATGTGATTTCAATGACGCGTTTGATGTCTTTGGGTATGAAGAAGCTCTAGCAAAAATGGGGACCCAACTTGAACATATGATCAATACCTACAATATCCCAGCAAAAGATATGGTAGGGAAGCGAATCTTTGCAGATGCAGAGTATGGTAAATATGAGTCGATCTTCGAAGTATATGGCATAGACCCAGAACTAAAATCCTCCAATTTCATCACTCATACTGGTGAGCCAATTGATTTCAATTCAATCAATCAACCATCAGAACAAAATGATAACGCAAAACAAAAAACAGATGCCACTAAAGTACTTCAAACTGAACCAACTTCGGCATATGAACTGCAAAAATTCGAAAGCGATTCATGGGTTAAAGTAGACATTGCAGACACTGCGAAAGATATACTTATCAAACAGGATCTTGAAAAGAGATTTGCGATAGATACGGCATATGCTTCTTTAATCGAAGATGGTACCGAACCGACAATCGCATTCAATAAGGCTCTCGAATATGTAGAATCGACATTTAGATGTTATGGGGCTGAAACTGATAAAGTATTCAATTCTATAGATACATATAACGATTCAATAGATCAGAAACTTACTGAAGATGTTGTATTGTTTATTGAGAATGAAAATGGTTATGTTAGGCCAATTCGACTAGACGAAAATAACGATTTGGTAATTGGCGGGGGTAAAGACAATGTTCAACCACGTTTTAATAGTCGGCTTCAAGCAGCAAAAGCCATTGACGCTGTACTCACAGAAATAGAGTACAGTGACATAAAGGCTTTCGAGCTTGCGACAGAGGAATCATTCAAGTTACGTACATTAAACGCTGAAAGCAAACCCCTAAGAGACACAGATAGAACGTTTAGCGATGAATTTGGGCTAGACACGCGCTCAGTAATAAATGCTTCGATCAACGAAGATGCAATTGGTGTAAAGTTCATCGATCAAACTGACTATATCGATGTGACTTGCAACACAACATCACCCGACACACCAATCATCACCCAAAAGCTTGATAAAAATGAGCTCGGATATGCTCTTGATTCTCTCAAAAAGAACTCTTCAATTATTGAAGTCGATAGCGGTACACATAAACCCGAAGACCTTGATTTCAACATAGAAAGTTTCAGTGATACCCAATCTTTATTTGTGCTCAAGTCCTACGCACCCAATGGCGCACAAAATGGGGAATACTATCTTCAAAGCAATCAAGAGTTACAGAACAAAGTTGAAGATCTTAAGTACGGGCAATTTCTAATACCAACAACGACCTTTCAGTCATCAAACGGGGGATTAACACCGCTTCATACTTCCCAGGAAGAATTGAATACTGAACTTATGCCAGCTCAAGCTTTATCTAAGGACCAGGAATATAATTCAGAGCAAGAAGTTAATAAATATCTTGCCTCAATTAACAAGCATTCTATTGAAAACAATACACCCAACTCGTTACCAACTAGGGAGACTGGTGACAGAAAACTTGTTGAAGGTATTTGGTATGACAATAACAAGTCTGCCTCTGTTGGAGGAATTACTCTCGAAGATCAATCGCCCAATATAGAAATCACAGAGCAAGAAATGGCTGACAACGTCAATGCCGCCTTAGCGGACCCTGAAAGTATGCACTTGATGGGGGGATTTAGCTCGGAAGAAGAAGACCTGTTAGCAGAGATAGACAGCTTCAGAGAAGAAGAAAGAATGATGGAGTCTAATTTCACTGACTCATCCTTCCAAGACTTGGTTGCACAGGCAACAGAATATCAGGAGCAGGATTCTAAAGTTGAATCGGCGATTGATAACGAGGACCTACACCATAGTGAGAATGATTCAAATAATATCAGCGAATTGGCAACCTCAATCTCTAATGGAATTAAAGGCAACGTTACCTCAATCGATGATGATTTGGATGTCACCAATGAGGACTTAGAGTCCATTGACGAGTATCAGTTCACTGATGAAGAAATGGAGTATGAGTATGAAGACATAACAATGAGTGATATGCCGGTTGACGATTTCGCTGGTGGTGAATTTGGTATTGATGACTTCGAAGTCGAGTTTTCAGATATAAATGAAAATGAACTAGAGGAATCTTTACCTTCGGATTCAGAACTGTTCACTGGGTCGAATCAGCCAGATGCTTCGCAACAATCAGATGCAGAGGTGTCAGTTGTGACAGAAAACGTTCCTGTGAATGCTTCTGAAACTTCTCATCAAGCTAAAGTATCGACACAAATTGAAACGAATCAGCAAGTCGAACCTGCCCCCGAAGTAGCAACTGCGCCAGAAATCGGTCCTGAGAATGTTTCGGAGGCTTACCCACAAGAAACAACCACATCACAGATTCAAGAAACGCAACAAACTGCAGTAGCACTAGAAGTAACAGCTGCGCCAGAGGACGCGCCTCACAATGCCTCAGAGCCTTCTCCTCAAGATGCAGACCAATCACAGACTATAGAAACGCAACAAACTGTAGCAGCACCAGAAGTGACAGCTGCGCCAGGAAACGCGTCTCACAATGCCTCAGAGCCTTCTCCTCAAGAAACAGCTCCATCACAGACTCAACAAACTGCAGCAGCACCAGAAATGATAGCTGCGCCAGAAAACGCGTCTCACAATGCCTCAGAGCCTTCTCCTCAAGAAACAGCTCCATCACAGACTCAAGAAACTGCAGCACCACCAGAAGTGACAGCTGCGCCAGAAAACGCGCCTCACAATGCCTCAGAGCCTTCTCCTCAAGAAACTGCTCCATCACAGACTCAAGAAACGGCTTCCATACAGCCTGACAGCACGCAACAAACGAAAGCTAATGCAGAATTATCAACTGTGTCCAACAACACACCTGATACACAATCTGAACTTTCTAACCAAGCAGCGGCACATAAACAACACGATTCTTCCGAACATGCACCAACCTCGGCAAATGGTATCGGCCATAGTAGCGCTTCTTATGGGCAGTTCACTACGACTGGTAGCTGGAACCAAATGAATACGACCCTCAATCACGGTAGGACCTATGATTTCGTCATTTCAAAAATGACTGTGGGCAATGCACTTCCTCCAGCACAAAACATCAAGAAAACAGAGGTTCAAGCACCATCAGAACAAAAGCTAAGTCAACTACTTAAAGAGTCAAAGCTTAGAGCGTGGAATTCTTCCAAGGCTCAGAGCTCGGTTCTAGATAAGGTCTCAGCAATTGATAAGCATAATGAGACTGTTAGCGAACGTGCGGCATCAACTCCGATCCGATCAATAGAATCAGATGAAGATAAAGCCGCCAAGAGGAATGTTGAGTCAGATTTCAATCAAGAGACCTCTAAAAGTTCTATTAATAACGTTGAAAACGAAAATAATGGTCTAGATGGTAATGTCATCAAAGCTCTCGAAACACTGGGACAGATGCTCTCATCAGGTGAATTAGAGAATGATGATGTAGCAAACATTCTTCAGAAATTTTCAAAGGTTAATGATAGCGTTAATACAATATCTGATCGTGACATGGAGTCGCTGGGCAAGAATAGTGGGCTTGATAAATTAGACACCCCAAAACAAAGAAACGTTCCAAAGGCGGTACCAACTGAAAATACAAAAGCACAAGGTACAGAAACATCTGGATTACAGTACAACGAAAAGGGCCTTCCAGTTCCACTAACTTTCGCAGACAACGAGCCAATTGATAACTTCTCTGAATTTGAGTTTCCTTTGAATGTAGATGTGTCTCATTTTGTTGAGAGAGCTCAAGAAGAAGTGGGCGATAAGGGTGATTCTGCAGTTTTCAAAAAGGCGTCCTTCTTAATGTCTGCTGCACTATCACCAAATGCTCCGGTAAACACATTGGCGCAAAACGCGATTGATGTTCTCTGTCATATCAACCCCCCAGTAGATGCATTAATGCAACAAGAATACGCCACCAGAGCGGGAGAAGTGGCAAACTGGCTAAATAGTGTAGCCAAAGTTGGGATGGTCATTGAATCCCAAAGGAGTGATGAGGGTAAATTACCTGCATACAGTAAGTTGGATAAACGTATTCAAATTAAGGTCCAAGAAGCATTAATTCGCCCGGTAAACGAAATAAAGCGAGACTGCAATAATGACTACATTGACTTTGTGTGCATAAAAGAAGCAATCGAAAAGAGACAAATTCCGTATGACACCCTAAAACAAGTCTTGTATGGCGCTTATAAAAATAGAATTTCAAAGGCTACTGGATTGCATGGTGAACGCTATAAGTCTGGGAACACGAAATTAAATGATAAATTAGACGTTGTACTTGCGAAACTTGTTAAAAATGGTGACTTCACTAAATGTGTCTCGCAAAAAGGCACATATCTTTACAAAGACCCTGTCGACGGAACAGAGGCATCGATTACTCAGCCTGAAATTATGGCCGCATCTGCCGAAATGATGGCAATACGCGATCTAGAAGCTGCTATTGAGATCCCAAAAGATGTAAGAAAAATGAGCTCTGTTGGCAGGGAAAAAGCAGAAGTTGTCATTGGGCGATGTATCCAAGAAGCTACTGGAATTCAAAGTCCAATTTACGAACGTAGAGAACCAAAGACTGCTTATACACCTGTAGGGAGGCTTGCTAAGAAAGAAGCTAGTGCAAACGTACCAGAAGGGATGGCGCACTAATGGGAGTTGAGTTAATTGTTGGTTTCATCATTGCGGGTTCCTTTGCTGCAAAATGCACATATCTTATCTCTGGAATACTCCCTAAAATTGAAGTTCAAGAGATTAAGCAAGATCTAAGTGACTATATTGGAGTCGAATATACGCAGGAATGTAATAGCTGTTGCTTGTTTTCGCAAATGGCTAGACAACCTCTCTTTTGGGTACCTATTTCCTCAACGGTTTTGAAAACTCCATTTCCAAAGTCAACAGGGTTTGCAAAATATGAAGTTTTATTACTTGAAGCAATTGCAATCACTTCATTGATCCTGGCGTCCATCGCTGGCGTGGATTTCACACGGATACTCTTCATGGGGTTGTTTGTGGCTATGACAGCATCGGCAGCATTGGTAGATTTAAGTAGTCGATTTTTACCTGACAAGATAGTTTACCCCTTACTATGGATTGGTTTGTTTTACTCGACAACTAAGACGTCACTAGTTGAACCTAACGACGCAATACTCGGGGCATTTGTTGCTTACATTTATATGTATACATTCAACAAAATAACGCTATTCAAATCTGGCCATGAAGCTTTTGCTTGGGGGGATGTAAGACTATTATCAGCAGTTGGAGCTTGGGTTGGGATTGGACTCATTTTGCCTTTAATAGTGTGCAGCTTAATTTCTTCATTTTTATTAAAAAAGGGTGCAGCATTTGGACCAGTTATTGTCATATGGGCATACGTGACAATGGTCGCGCAAACTACAGTGGTTGCAACGATACTCTGAACCCACTTTTGAAAAGGGACGCATTTGCGTCCCTTTTTAAATTAAGAATCTTGTCTCTGTGAGTCACAAATATCCAAGATTCGCGTTATAGCACTATCATTGCTACCCAGATTCCAAAGCGAAACATATTCTTGGATACGACCGATGTTTTTAGTCGACAAGGTCATCGAACTGGTTTCCGCTTTATCACGGTTCTTAGAAGCAGAATACGACCCTTTCAGATTATTAAGCCTGTTAAGCGGGAAGTATGGGAGCAATGCCGATAGAGCATCATCTACCTCTGTAGCAGAAAGGTTGCGCCTGGACTGGCGCTCAAGAACTTCTGACGATAATTGCTTAAACTTCGTGATTGATGTGCATTTATTAACTTTCAAACTTGTCTCATTGAGAGAAGCTAACCAAGTCAAGAAGCCCTGTTTATTCCATTCTCTCATTTTCAAAGCTCGTAAGACTTCACTGCTCATATTTCAACTCCAATTTCTCAACACTAATCAAAGCTGAGAGTAATACCCAAGAGTTGAGTAGAAATGCCTCAACCATTGGAAGTACAAGAAAACAACTGAAACAAAGTAAAGCGGAGAAAATTAGCTTGATATTCAATAGTCCTACCAGGTGAATAGGTTTGATAAAGCCAGCTAATAATATGAACAAACCTAAGCTGAAGGTAAGGGAAGCAACAAACAATGGTAGGGTGCTGCTAAGAAGAGCTCCTCCGAATGATATTGCAACGATAAAGAACATCGACCTCACAAGTAGTTTGTTCATTGTATTCACCTATAAATACTCTATTTCTGCATGCTTGGAGGCTTCTGAGCCAACAAATGAATACTCAGCCTTCCTAACTCGTAATAGAACTGGGCTATAACTAACGTGCTGGTTGAAGTGCCCCAATGCATGAGCGGTTTCATCATTTCTTGCAGCTTCGAGAAGATTATCATTAAAAGATCTAACAGAGACACGGACATTAGCAGTGTCATTTACAGGATAAGCTAGCAACTTATCTAGTATTAAATCGTCAATTTTGTCATTCACTTCGGGCAAGTTATCAATGTATTGATCAATATGTGCTAAACAGGCAGCTAAGAACCGGAATTTCATAATGTCAGTGAACTTTTGCTGCTCAACACCTTCATCGAATGTGGTGTTATCAAGCCCGGTAATTTTGCTTATATTCAAAAGCTCTATATGAACTAAGTTCTCAGCACTTTTAAAAGTTTGAATCTCTTCGTTATCAAGAACACTAAAGTGTTCCATCAACTCAGTACCCGTTTTGGCTGCCTGCTTCAGAATTGACTCTTCAACTACTTTATCTTTGTCAGAAAAGATACGCTCGGCGACTAACAAATGTCTTTCAGCAATGACCTTTCTCTGACGCTCTTCATTGAACATTTTAGAAGAGTCCAAACCAACTTTTGCGTACTTCTTCATTGAGCGTTCTAAACGAACTAGCTCTTCTGTCAGTTTTAGCTCACGTTGTACAAAGTCAGAACATTCCGCTTTTAATAAACGTAAATCTGAAGATTGAGTTTCAAGTGCGGACAAAACTTTAGAAGATGTACTTTTGGTTGACTTAGCTTCACGTAATGCCTCTCTCACTGTCGCGATATTGGCGTTGCAAAGTTTAAGCTTCTCTTTGTATTTGCCGACAAAATCTAAATAAAGAGCATGAATGACAGATCTTGAGCTAGTTAGGCTAGATTTATACTTGTCGACAGAACTTCGAGTATTGGTTTGTAGAGATGCAATAAATTCAGCCGAGAATTCATATTCATCTGATACTTTAGAAATTCGCTTATCAGCCAAGTATTTCTCTAATCGTTCTAGATAGCCGATACTTGCCAACTCTGACATCATACTCATACCCTGAGACTTAAAGTCAGACTGAGACAATGTTTGGTTTGGAGCGTTTTTTAATACTTCAATGAGTACGTTTTCGGCCCATCTAAGTTTTACATCAACACTATCTTTAAAAAGTTGTGTAGGACGTAAGACGTTGTTGTTATCAATGGTGCATAGCTTAGTACCTACAAAATATCTTATTGCATCGTTTACAGTGAACGGATTATCTGAGCCGTATGATGCGTTTTGTAGAAAGCTAGAACGCTCTTTCAAGTGCTGAGAAGCTGATTCACCTTTAAGGACTCTTGCTTGCGAACGGACAGCTCTAGAGATCTGCGAAGCAAATAGCGAGACATGAATCTCATCAGTACACTGAAATACCTTAGCTGCAAAACGTGAAATACGATTATCTAATGAACTTGTGAAGGTGAAATAACCTTTGTTCTGATCAAGCCAAAGAAAATCTTTATGTCCAACCAAAAGTGAGTGAGCTAATTCCTCACGTTTATGTACTGGTAGCTTCTTCGGCATTAAAGGCAGCAAAGATTGTTCCTGTAACATACCATTAAATTTGATCGCTCTTTCTGTATGAGAAAGGAGAACATCAAGTTTAACTCCAAAACTATTTGGAACTAAAAACAACAAGCAATCTACAGAGTTTCTTGGCGTTGGCCCTTCTTGCTTTGCTTTAGTCTTCGAGAAGTCAAAGTAAACACGATTCATTTTCAGTGTCTTCTTTTTAAATTTACTTGGCCTGCTCTCAAAAACCTCCAACAGACCAGACACTTCAAATTCAGATTCACTAAACGGCTTCTGTTGAGGAGTTGTCAGTTCAAAACTCTCATACGAAGGATCTGCAATCCTTTTAGCAAGTAACTCAACTTCGATAGGGGATTGGTTGTAAACAAACTCATAAAGCTCATCAAAGAATGAATCCCATTGTTTTGATAAGGCTTTCTTGAAAGTTTTGATCCCAGAAGTTCGAAGAACTCGAATTCGTTCTCGACTAATTTTTTCATTTGGAAACTCGACATCCAGTTTCCCTTGTATTTGTTCTAGAGTGTGAGTGCCTTTCCCATCAAGCCCTAGTGATAATTCTATAATTCTCGCATTGCGTTCTGGATTTTCTAAGTGGTCCAGACTAGACAGAATGGCCTTTAACCTTTCAATCAATAGTTGTTTATTGCCTGCAGACATAAGTACACCTAGTAGTTGTGTTTACTTGATAATATAACATATTAGATAAAAACCAAACAAAATTGAAGTACATTTTTGCATCAATCCATGTCATACTCGAATAATATACAACATCAAGGAGGTTGCATGTCTGATCAACAAAGTAAATTAACAGGCAAATGGTTAAAGCTATATGAGCAATGCCTCAAGTCGAAAGGGGATTTCCCATATAGCAATCTCGATGGTTTTGAAGAGCTGTACTCACAGTATTTATACAGCGGGATGCTAGTGAAGCAGAAAGCTAATAAAACGCTTAGCATTACTAAAGCAAGTAACATTGCAGACCGAGCAGCGCAGCACGCTATAACACATGCTCGGGCTTCATTTAAGGATAGATGTAAGATGGAACCTATTGTCGAAGCAATTCGACAAGGTACGGTAATGCAAATCCCAGGAAGCAAAAAAATCGCAACTCAAGGTGGAAAAGCCTTTATGGATGCCAGGTTTGTCTACATTGTACTTGCGATAAAAACTCATACATTAAGTGCACTTGAAGTTAAAAATCTTATTGGTTTCTTTGATAGTGATCTCATAGATTACGATGTTGAAAAGTGGACGCTTACCATTCGAACTTTCGAACTTCATTTAGAAGAAATGGAACCAACTTTAAATGAGGTTGTTGAATTAGATAAAGTTAGTAGGTCTACAATTCCAAGTGTGATTTCATACATTCATAGTACCCAGTCATACAACGCCGACTGGAAAGGTTTCTATGATGTTATAGTTGAACGCGTTAGGGACAAAATATGTTCTGTATTTAAAAAGGTACGGGCTACCAAGACAAACTTAGACATACAAGCAATAGAAGATTTATTCGAATCAGATCAAAAAAACTAAAGGGCCTAGATGGCCCTTTAAACATTCATACCTACAGTTAATGAGTCAAAATCGAACCCGTCAATATCCTGCATAGGTTTATCAACATCTTCTCTGCTAGCCTCTAAAGATTCTGCAGCTAGCCCAATATCATCTGTGTCTTCATTAGGAGACTCTTCAGAATCTTGTTTACTAAAAGTAATAGAACCAGCAACTAATTCATGAAGTAATCTGTTCGTATTCACGAGCTCTGATAAGATCAACGATTGAACATTGTCGTCATAAGTCACAGTTTCAGACTGTTGCCGGTTTTGGATAAATGAAATTCCGTTTGTAACATAGTTTTTCATCATGGTTCCGAGCAAACGACCAAGTGATTTCGTATCAAACTTAGCGTCAATCAAAGAAAATAAATCTCTATGGAAAGTATTAGATCGCTTGATTTGAAAACGAAGCCTTTCTTCAGATGAAGAACTGGAGGTAGCCTCCAGCATTGAAATCTTCACGTCTTGAGGTAAAGCGAACTTATAATAGTATTCAAGATCTTTAAGGTTGCCAGTTTCAATTAACACACCTAGTGCGACAAGAAACTCTAGAACCCTTTGGCATTCGGAATTGTCACCTTGTTTTGGTTTTAGGTGATTTGCAAATGCAGAACGAAACCGACATTCATAAACTAAAAGCTTTTCCATGTGACACCCATGATGCTAGCGAGCACTATTTTGTTGGTACCAAAGTTCAGCAAACAGTTCTAGGCCATCAGCGTTGAGTCTATCCGCATTTTGTGGGATATCATAAGGCACATAGTTTCCACCATTTTTATCTCCATAGTACTCTTCTATCATTGGCTGAATTTCGTCTTTGAGTGCCTTTATGGTTCCACCAATGAAAATCATTAAATCAATATCAAACCCATCGGACAATGTGTCGGTAACATTACCAAAGATTTCATTTGCAAGAGCAGAACGCGCTTGCTTGATCCAGTTAGTATGATCCTCTTCCTTACCACGAATTTTTATCGTTCCGTTGTTAATTAGTGCTTTCACTTGTTGTTGAGTAGGGGTTGTGAAACCATGATCATAAATATAGCTTTTCGCCTTACGGTCCAAATCGTTAAAGCCAACATCAAAAGTAGTCGAACGTTCCATATCAATCATGCCATTCTTAAAAACGGCAATGTCTGTTGTCTTCCCGCCCGGATCTATAACAGCAAGGGTTTTGTTTAAATACTCTGGATTTAAGACAATCTTCCCGTCAGTATCCCGCATAAAGAGATATGTACGAAGTGCTGCTAGCGCTTCTGGTTGCACAAGTAATTGAATGCTGTTCCTTTTCCTTTTTACTAGGTTCTCATCGTTTGGAAACAAATCAAATGAACTAGCCATTGCTGTCATTTTGTTCTTCACATTAGCTTCGTTGATGGAGCCATCTTGTTTGTAAAACTGACGAAGAGGCATACCAGCACAGACAACAAATCGATTCGTACTAAGGCTCGATTTAGTGTCGTCAAATAGTGACAGGGCATGTTGAAGAAGGATTTGGTTTGGTTCTTCATATGCAAAAGTGTTGCTCCGCGGTATTGGCTGACCTACATCTCCAACATCATACTTGATACCTGTCTTACCGGACTGATATGACTTAACCGCATCTGATGACTCACCAATGTTTAGTTTCATGTCAGCATCGACATACCTTCCTGTATGGCGAGCTATATGAGTAGGGAACGCAGTTTTTAACTCTTTAGATGAGACTTTGTACTTCGCATTGCCGTCATCAATCCCGATAAAAATTATGTCATTAAAAATTGTGGACATATGACTTACCTCGTTGTTGTATTTTATATGCAATAGTAATATACATTATGTATCAGAAATTAAAAGTTGAGGAGAGAAAAGGGTGAATATTCAGAAAAAAAAATGTCTTCATTTTCATCTGGAGAAAGTAAGAGGGATATGCGATAGCCACAACATCAATGTAAGTAAGATTTACTGGCACCCAAAGTCTCGTACGATTTACATACGACTACCAAATGATTCCTCATTTCCATACATAAAGATCTCCATTGAGCAAATGGAGCTTCTTTCCGATAAGCAAGACATTTGGCAGTACAATGTGAATGAGCCTTCAGAACAACGACACGTACTAAAATCTGCCACAGTTATGGCTCCAGGTAAGAAAGTAAGGTTGGTATGATTTATGTGGACACGAAATGAGATTAAATATTTATCCAGTAATGCAGGTCGATTAACTACAAAGCAAATGTCTAAAATCTTGGATAAATCAGAGGACAATATACGACAGAGGGCAAGCCAAATGGGAATTTCCTTAGCTGTTAGGAGTATCGCCAAGGAAAAGATTGATATGGCCAGAGAAATGATTAAGAAGAATGTACCCGCGTCCGTAATTGTCAAAAAAACTGGTCTTAGTCATACCTACATTCACAACATTAAATTTGGAAAGATCAAACACCTCAAACCTAAATTCGACCAACAGAAGTTTGACAATAATCTAAAAATATTTAACGCAGCAGTAGGTTAAGCCAAATCCAATCATAGTCATTCAAATCAGGTCTAAAGTCCCAACCAACAAAGTCATTCAAGTTTTGTTTTATTCTAAAAAATTGTTTCTGAATTACTCGAAATCGCGAGATATTTTTTGACAACAGCTACTTGAAAGCACAAACAGACGACACGCATAACTCAATAAAATCAACAATTTATCTCAATTTAACATAATTTATGTAATACGCATGTAAGCCATTGAATCTAAAGCAAATTATCCTTAGGCGTTATTATGATTATATCTGAGGACACGGTAGTCTGTTTCGAAGCGGTTCCATTAAAGGAAGAACCGCTCGCGGTTAAGCCTTTGATGGAAGCGTATTAGCTATTTTATGGTAAATGCGATCTTCTGTTAAATTACAATAGATTCCTCATCTTGATCACTATAGCAACTTGACTCATCACCTTTAATCTAAATCACTACTTATCAACACTTCATTAATCTACGTGAGTTTTTCAAGAGCATTTTTTGCTCACATCAACCTCACTTGTGATTCAAG
>NZ_JAPPTM010000035.1:0-35601 GCF_027587105.1 Vibrio sp. RW | reverse complement strand
TTAATAGTGGCGTGGATCCTACTTAGTAAATATTTCATTTGTATTTACATCTAAATAAATTTTATTTTCAAGAGATAGTCCGCCGCAATAGATAAAATAGACATCTCGACCACTGTACTTCACCGATTTCACCCAGCCGCCTAATTCTTCGAAATCACTTGGGGCACATTCACCTTCAGAGATCAGCTTAGCAATCGTGTTACGAAACTTCTCTTGGTGAATCTTAAGATCGTCGGATTTAACCAAGTAAGAGTCCAATATCTCTTTATTTTCTTTTTCTGAGATAATCACTTCATCATTCGATAAACCAGACATTGCGACCCATTCTGCCGTCTGCGGGCCACCTTCTTTTAGGACGATGTAATCTGATATACGAGCCCATTTACCCTGCTTCTCTAATACTTCGACTTTTTCGCTTTTATAGAGGTAATCCGTTATCAAACCATCAACTTCCGGCTGTTCCACCACTTCAAGCTTTCTGTCCAAAACATAGAACTCTGTCTGTTCTGGCTCAGGTTTAAGCTCCATGATCGGTTCTAAGTCAGATTCAGATTGCTGAGCAACTTCTTCAACTGGTTCTTCGTCTTTCTCTGTTGGTGTTGAGTCTTTTTTCATAACAAAGAAGTAGTACGCCGCTCCTCCTCCGCCCAATACTAACAATACAAGTAAAGCGATCAGCGCTTTTTTCATTAAATCCACCAACTCTTCCGTTTTAGGTATGCTTCAAGTGTACATCAACTCATGTTGTCACTCATCTATACTCTCTAAAGAGAGTACGGTAAGTAGAGGAAAGTCATGCGTTTTTGTGCGAAGGTTATAATTATAAGTATACCTTTGATTGCCAATGTCGCGGTCGCAAGCCATTGCGATCGTGAAAACTGGCAAACACTGTTGGATCGCCAGCTCGCATTCGAAGGTCGCTATAACCAATACACCAAAGAATTCAACCGAGTTCTCTCAACTTATGAATCCCAAACCCTTCTCTCTAAACATTTCACTGAAAAACAGATCATTGGACTTTGGCTAAAGTACGAACCAAGATTTAATGTACAACTCAAGAATCATATGAATACCGCTTATGATATCTCTGAGGTTTTGTTAAAGCAGGCATACATGGTGTCTACAGAACTCGAAGGAGCTCAGTTTCTCAGCGATTCATGGCAAGCTGTCGCTAAACACTGTGCAACGGCAAAGCGACCAAGCCAATCAGAAAGCGCTCAGGTGCACGTGGCAAGTTCGCAATCGCTTTCCCAAGATCTCCATACACTCAGCGAAAAATTTCGTCAGCTGTCATCAAAGTATCGTCAAGAAGCCGCCATAATAGATAAAGCACGCCGTACTAAAATTCCTGTAAACGACGTCCAAAACTGAAATCCGCACTCGGCTTTCTCTGCTCTTTGACGGAATTAATTTGAATAGTTCGCTAATCAAAGCTTTATCAATAACTTGTAAAGTTAATGTGTCAAATATCAACAATAGAGTTTAATTTCCAACCAACCCAGGCAACTATATGAGATATTCATCACAAAATAGATTTACAAATACCAGAAAATTGTTATCATGAATATTCATATAACTTAATAACAAGACACATTTTGGCTAGGTAATATGCAAAAGACTATGGCTTTCAACTGCTTGAGTAACACGGAATGGACTGCAGAGGTAAGAGGTAAACTTTTATCTGTAGCTAAACACATGGAAGAGTTCGGTTCAGTAAGTGAGCTAGAGCTATGTAAGATATTTGGAGAAACAATTTGGAATGATGGTGTGGATTATCATTCACATGCTTTTTCATTCAGAATTAATGCACAAACTGGGGATTGTTCAATCTCTCACTTTAAGTATCACTAAGTTTTGCACCTATCATGTACGGAGTACCTTTCACGAGTTGCTCCGTTTTTATTGTTGCGTATCTGCAATTTAGTAGACAATCATTAATTGCTCCCGCGATTCCTATCAGGACTCATTACTTTTTCTGCTCATCTCATCACACAACGTATCCCTTTACCTACAGCTTAGTCGGTATAAACCGGTAGCGGCGCGTTACCTTTCACTTGTCTTATCGCAAGGTGAGTGTGGATGTCTTTGACGTTAGAGAGCCTTTGGAGCTTTCTTGTAAATGCCTCGTAGGCCATCAAGTTTGGGTTAACCACTTCTAACAGATAATCATAAGCCCCAGATACAACGTGGCAGCTGATGACCTCTTCCATCTCGACAATTGCACTTTCAAACTTATCAATAGACACTTCTTGGTGATTGTTTAAGCTCACTTCAACAAACACACTCATTGCTATACCAACTTGCTCTCGAGACAAACTCACACGATAACCGTCAATAATCCCTTTTTCTTCGAGCCTTTTGATACGCCTTGCACACGGTGAAGGTGATAAACCCACTTCATCAGCGAGCTCCGCCGTGGTTAACCTGCCATCTATTTGTAACAACTCAAGAAGATGTCTATCAATTCTATCCATAGCGAATACCGCCCATTAGTTAAATTCATTAATAATTTAAAGAATATTAGCAGAAACAATTAATGATAAGTAAAATTAGAACTAAATTTGCCAACTTATGGCACGTACTCTCCCCCATAATTAGTCATCATTCAATTTCCTTATTTATTATGATGCTTGGCTATCTATCTATTACTGTTACTTTGCTCATCTGGGCGAGCTTTTTTCTTTCTCTTAAAGGCGGCGCGAATTCAAATTTAACGCCTGCAGACATCGCACTCACACGCTTCCTTATTCCCGCCTTGGTACTCTTACCCTTGGTGTGGAAAGCTCGTAATGCCATAACAGCAGTGCCTAATCGTTACTTGGTTGGTATGTTTGTCGGCAGTGGCCTGCCTTATCTGCTCGTCGCAGGTACAGCAATGCAGTTTGTTCCTGTTTCACACGGCAGTGCTTTGATACCCGGAACACTGCCTCTGTTTGTTACCGGGATTGCAATACTCTTTTTCAAACAGCCACTTAGCCGCCACCGCAGTGCAGGTTTAGCCTTGGTGTTACTCGGTATTATATTGTTCTTAGGCAGTAGTTTAAGCAGCTTCAACTTTGAATATACAAAAGGCCACTTGTTACTTCTCTGCGGAAGCTTAATGTGGGCGACCTTTACCATCTCAGCGCGTGTCGCCAATCTTAATGCGTTAGTGAGTGCGGGGTTAATCGCTATCAGTTCAACTTTGCTATTGTTGTTTTTGATCCTGACAGGAACGCTCCCTAGCTATTTAGTAGATGCACCCATCACTCAATGGCCTTTCTCAGAGCTTGCCGTACATTCCGCAGTACAAGGGGTTGGAGCAGGCCTAATTGCCGCATTCACTTACCTTTATGCGGTTAACACTCTCGGGGCAGAGCGTTCTGCGGCGTTCGGGAGCGCGACACCAGCCGTTGCAACGTTATTAGCTATCCCTCTATTTAACGAAACCCCTGATCTTATGACTTGGTTCGCTCTAGGTTCGATTTGTATCGGCAGCTTAGTGGCAAGCAACATTTTCATGAGAAGCGACCAATCGATGCAATACCAACCGCCAAGCCATAGCAAAACTTGATTCGTTTAATTATCTATATAGATTAATTTGAAGTATTGATACCCGTATAAGCCTACCAACGTAGGCTTATCTAAAATCTGCTTTTTCTGAACTCGCTTCTCCATTAAACTGTCAGGCCTTTTTGCCCATCCAAGAGAACACCATGCAACGCGACTACACCTTAAATTGCTTAATCACCATGCCTCGCCATGAACTAGAAGAATTTAGTTTAAGAATGATTCATCGCCTGGTTCCTGAAGATGCAATGACGGAATTGTTCACTTTTGAGCAAGAAGAAGTGGCCAGTGAAGAACGTATGCAATCAGCGAAGTTTGACGCAATGCTACGAATGACCGCGATTGCCCTTGGTGAAGTGAACCTAGCATTCTCTGAATCTGACAACTCGCAACAAAACATTGAGCGTATGACTCGTCTGCTGCTTTGGCATTTCTATTCGATTTCGTTCAATCTTGAAGAAGCAATTTCGATTGAAGTGCACTGTGAGAAAGTCGAGAAGATCTTAGTTAATGCTCCGAAGGATGCATTTGGTTGGGTTAAAGAATTGACTGAACTACTTCACTTCTACGCGAAAGTGAATGAAGGCGACGAAACTAAATAAGCTAACAAAGCGAAAGAAAGCGCATAAGTTCACATAGACACGAAGCCTAATATCAGTAGAAGCTTTGTTAAAATGCGTTCTCTGCCGTTGTCCAACTAAGCCTATTAAAAGCCTTAGTATGATATATTTTAAAACTATAGACTTCGACAATATAAAAGGCCCAATCGATATACGATTAGGCCTTTGATTGGGTGTGTTGTTGCTCGCTCAGCAAAGCCTGATTAAGCCTTCAAGGTAAGTAAGCCAACAGCACAACCTAAATTTAGAACGCGTAGTTTGCGTCAACAAGTTCACTGACTTCAACTTTGTTTACTTCTGCACGTGCTTCAAGCCATTGTGCAACTTGTAACTGCTCTGCTTCTGTTACTGAACGGTAGCGTTCAACCGAACACAAGAAACCTTCAAATAACTCTAAACCACCGCCTCCAAAGCACAGGTTAAGGCTTTCGATAAAGTCGACAAACTCATCAATGAACACATCATATTGGTCAAAATCAGTCATCGATGTAGTGCAGCTTACTTCAAAACCTAGAATAGCGAATTCACCCAAATATAGCTTTTTTCGTAGGCGACGATTTTTATTTTCGATTTTATCTAATTTCATAACTGTCTCTCTTTACGTTTAATAAGGCACTTATACACAGTTCCTAATCAATTCCCAAGAGTTTTGTATTACACGAAGGCCTTCCGGGTAAAAATTGTTCTACATAAACAAAACCTTAATCAAAACTATAAAAATCTGTCACCTAACTGCTTCACGATTAGTCACACCTTGATCAAAGCGATTTACTCGTTAGTAAGTGGCTAGATCATTCATGGACAACTAATAAATACAATCAATAGGAATCAGTACAGATGAGCAAGGAAACATTTGATAGCACTCGTTTCAACAAGAGCACAAATAAACCTTTCGAAGAAGTTTTAGACGCCAATCTATCGAGAAGGAACGTATTGAAAGGCGGCTTAGGTATCAGTGCAATGACCGCATTTGGTGCGTTTGGACTTTCCGGGTGCAACTCTTCTAGCTCAAGCATTCCAGCAGGTAATGGTTCAGGTGTATCAAGTGCAATGCTGAACTTTGATTCAATTCCAGGATCACTAACCGATGCAGTCTCGGTTCCACAAGGTTACATAGCACAAGTATTAGTACCATGGGGGACACCTTTAAATGCACAAGGTAGTGCATGGAAAGATGACGGCAGCAACACAAGTGACGAACAATTAAATGCGCTAGGTATGCACCACGATGGGATGCACTTCTTTCCTTTAAATGACAGAACTACAGACGGCTTATTGTGTATCAACCATGAATACATAGACTCGATGGCGCTGCACCCAAGTGGCCCAACCGTAGAAAGTGGTGTACGTACTGTTGTAGATGAAGTACGTAAAGAAATTAATGCCCATGGCGTATCAGTTGTTCGAATTCAACTCGAAGACAACATGTGGAAACTGGTTGATACCGATCCACTCAACCGTCGCTACACAGGTGCGACGACTATGGACTTGTCTGGCCCTGTCGCACATACCGCTCACACTGTGACTCGCTTCTCCCCTGATGGCAGCCAAGCACGCGGTACATTGAACAACTGTGGTAATGGTTTCACACCATGGGGCACTTACTTAACGTGTGAAGAAAACTGGCCAGGTTACTTCGTTAATGCAGGTGTTCGTACTGAAGAGCAAGATCGTATTGGCGTAGATGACACAAGTACACGTTACTTGTGGGACACACTCGCTGGTAACACAGAAGAACGTTTGGATGAATTTACCCGCTTTAATGTAGAGCCAACAGGCGCAAGCTCAATGGACGATTACCGAAACGAAGCGAACGGCCACGGTTACATTGTTGAAATCGATCCATATACACAGAACTCTCGTGCGAAGAAACGCACTGCACTAGGTCGTTTCCGTCACGAAGGTTGTACTTTTGGTAAACTAGAAAAAGGTCAACCAGTTGTCTTTTACTCGGGACACGATTCTCGTTTTGAGTACCTATACAAATTTGAATCGGCAGCTGGCTGGGATCCAGCAGATGCGAATCCATCAAACCGTTTAGCAACCGGTGATAAATACATGGATGAAGGCACGCTTTATGTGGCACGTTTCAATGAAGACAGCTCAGGTACTTGGTTACCGTTGGATCTAAATAGCATTACGTTAGCTGGGGGGACTTTGGCAGACCATTTCAACTCTTTGGCTGAGATCATCATAAACACAGCGGGCGCTGCGGACCTCGTTGGTGCAACACCAATGGATCGCCCAGAGTGGTGTACCGTCGATCCATACACAGGCTCTGTATATCTAACACTAACCAACAACACCAAGCGCACCAGTGAAACGAATGCAGCAAACCCACGTTTAAACAACAAATTTGGTCATGTGATTCGTTGGGATGAAGGTGAAGCAGCAACGGACTTCACTTGGGATATTTTCTTATTTGGTTCACCAGCCAATGGCGATACAGAGATTAACCGTTCTGGATTAACGGACCTGAACCAATTCGCTAGCCCAGACGGCTTAGCGTTTGACGCTCGTGGTATTTTGTGGATTCAAACCGATAATGGTGCTGACGAAGTGACAGGCTACACCAATGATCAAATGCTGGCAGTCGTACCCTCTAAATTGACGGATGAAAATGGAAATCAAGCAGTAATTACAAAGGACAACCAAGCAGAGTTAAAACGCTTTTTTGTTGGCCCAAACGGTTGTGAAGTTACAGGTTTTACCATCAGCCCAGACTATAAGTCATTGTTTGTAAATATACAGCATCCGGGAAACTGGCCATTCAGCGATAATGCAGCAGAGGAGACTCCGTCAGGTATGTCGGTGCGTCCTCGTGCAGCAACGGTTGTGATTCGTCGTGAAGATGGCGGTGAAATAGCGGTTTAAGATCAGTTAAAAACTCTTGTGTAGCAATATAAGCTAAAGAGTCAAATTATAGGCAAGTAATAACAAAAAGAGCGATAAGGCCAAAGCCCTATCGCTCTTTTTTACATTCTATTGATTAGCTTGCTCTGTTAACTCACAAGCTATCCGCTATCGTGATAAGGAAGAATGACGAATGGCCTTTGCACGTTATCGCTAACTAACGAACAACCACACACCAACGCCCATCATCAGCGTGCCAGCAATGCGGTTCATCAACTTTACATTGTCAGCCTTGCCTAGCATATGCTTAAGGCTCTTCCCGCCTGTCGCGTACAAGGTC
Organism: Vibrio sp. RW; assembly: GCF_027587105.1. NCBI lineage: Bacteria > Pseudomonadati > Pseudomonadota > Gammaproteobacteria > Vibrionales > Vibrionaceae > Vibrio > Vibrio sp. RW. Next base: position 28,239 of record NZ_JAPPTM010000035.1, on the reverse strand, counting down.
ATGCAAACGAATTCAGACACCAGAATAATAGAAACTAGAATGAACAACTGTGGCGCTAGATCGATTTTGCTGTTAATGAAAGGAGGCAATAACGAAATCATAAACGCCCAACCTTTCGGGTTAGCAATCGCAGTAACAAAACCTTGAACTACCAAGTCCCAATCATTGTTTACTTGAGTCTCTAGATTATCAGTACTGATCGCCAACTTACCTCTTGAGCGCCACATTTGTACACCCAAGTAGAACAAGTAACCTGCGCCGATAAATTTAAACCCAGTAAACAGCCACGGGTAATTGAGCATGATTGACGCAATGCCCAATACAGCGGCAACTGACACAACAGCTACACCGGCCAGTTCGCCGATCATCATCCATAATGTGCGCTTGTATCCAACACTCATTCCTAGTGTCAACGCCAGAGTCATACACATACCGGGCGTGATTGACACAAAGAAAAACGTGGGAATAAAAGCCCAAAGTAGTGCGCTATCCATATTATTACCTTATCGACTTATTTTTATTGTATGGCTGTTGTTTCTTAAGCGGGCTTAAAGCGAAGCGATGTTGAAACGAAGCAGTAATGACAATAAACAATATTGCGAACAATACAAACAAAAAGAGCCACATAATAGTGACTCTTTTCATTCACCGACCGTAATTACTTACGACGATTTTTAATTCGCTTCATCATAGTCAAACGACGTTCAGCGCTTGCTTGATCTTGCTGGTCTTCGTTCGCGTTGTTCTTACGACCTTGGCGGTTTTTGTAAGCCGACTTAGTGTTCAGCTTTTCAATGTAAGCATCACGCTTCTTCGGTTCGTAACCCGGTTGCTCAACACGGCGAATACGCTGTTGAATCAGTGTCTCAACTTGAACAACCGTCAGCTCTTCTTCGCGGTTAACGAAAGACACAGCGTGACCTTGCTTACCAGCACGACCTGTACGGCCAATACGGTGAACGTAATCTTCCGCTAGAAAAGGCATGTCGTAGTTAATCACGTGTGGTAAGTCTTCAATATCCAAACCACGAGCCGCAACGTCGGTTGCCACCATCACACGTGCTCTGCCTTCTTTAAAGTCATCCAATGCGCGACGACGAGCGCTTTGCGCTTTATCACCGTGACACAGTACCGCTTTAATACCGTCAAGCTTAAGCTCTTTAACCACGTCGTTCGCTGTTTCTTTGTAGTTCACGAACACAAGCACTTGGCGCCAGTTTTTACGACCAATCAGTTCAGAAAGCAGTTCTGTTTTACGTTCTTGATCAACTGGGTAAACCACGTGGCCAACCGTAGCAGCCGTTGAGTTCTCGCGTTCAACACTGATACGTTTTGGTTTACGTAGAATATCTACTGACAGTTGGTTCAACTGAGTCGATGTTGTCGCCGAGAACATCATGATCTGTGGCGATGTTTCTACATCCAGCATGATCTTACGAACAGCATTGATGAAACCCATATCTAGGATACGGTCAGCTTCATCAAATACTAGGAATTCTAGGTTAGCAATAGACACGTTACCCGCTTCTAAATGCTCTTCTAAACGGCCAGGGGTTGCAACCAAGATATCCACACCCAGTTCTAACTGACGAACTTGTGAAGACATCTTGTTACCACCGTAAACCGCAGAAACGCTTAGTTCCGTGTATTTAACGTAGTCTTTGATGTTTTGAGCGATCTGCGCAGCAAGCTCACGAGTTGGAGCAAGAATAAGGCCGCGAGCCGTTCCTCGAGATGCTTTTTTACCACTGTTCAGTAGGTGCTGAATAACAGGCAATGCGAATGCCGCTGTTTTACCCGTACCAGTTTGAGCAGTAGCAAAAATATCATGGCCTTTACGAGCCATTGGAATTGCTTTTTGTTGAATTGGAGTGAGTTTTTCATAACCACACTCAGTCAACGCTTTGACTAATTCAGGAGCAAAACCTTGAGAAGAAAATGACATTGTTACGGGTTCCTTAAGCAGACAGCCTACATTCTTATTTCAGCCGAGCACTATAAAGTAATTAGAGTGATTTATCTCACATTTATCGTGACATAACGCAAACTTTCTCATTTAATCCGGTGTTTACCTCACCATCCGCGAAGCAAACACCAGAATCATCGTTTCAAACAGAATAATTGTTCTATTTGATGCCACACAGCTTGAGTAAAATCTGTTCCAGATCGCCCCAAGGCATAAGCTGCGAGTCGATCACTTCCAATCGAGATTCAAACCCATCGAGCGTGATTTCATTGACTGACACAACTTGATTCGCCACATTGAATGCGTAGCAACCTTGGTCAGTATTCACCACGGCTTTTACACGCTCAGCCGTTAGGTCTGACAACATTGAGAAGAGCGCATCGAAATCAAACTTATACTCGGCACCAAACAGCCAACCGCAACTAAAGTAGCCTTGACCTTTATTCTCTTTACGGATGAACGCTTCACCGGGAGGAAGTTGGAATTGAGGCTCTTGTTCAGCGTGATCGTGATGATGCGCTTCAATATGGGATGAAGCAGTGCCATATACTCTTTCAATGTCCAACACTTCCAATGGCACTTCACCATCGTGAATCAGCTTATGAAATACTTTGGCTGGCGTTTGATCCGTCACCCAATCATTAAACACATCGATGTCTTCAGAATGAACAAGATCGACCTTAGTTCCGAGAATCACATCTGCACTGTCTAGTTGATCATTGAAATTCTGATTCGAAGTGTACTTTTCATTAGATAGATTGCGTGGGTCAACCAAACCTAACGTGGCTTTAAGATCAACGTACGGCGTGTACTGCTCTGAAGTCAGCGTCGCTATCACTTGCTTTGGATGACCAAGCCCAGTTGGTTCAATCAGCAAACGGTCTGGTTTTTGACGTAACAATGCATTAATGCCAACCGACATAGGTACGCCCGCGGTACAGCACATACAACCACCGGGGACTTCTTTGATAAGCGCTCCCTGATCCGTCATTAGCGCCCCATCAATACCAACTTCACCGAACTCATTAACCAGAACAGCCCAGTTTTCATTTTCAGGTTTATTTTTTAGCAGGTTCAAGATGGCTGTCGTTTTACCAACACCCAAGAAACCCGTAATGATATTTGTAGGCACTTTTTTGGTCATATCAGTTCTCCTTTTTAAGGGAGTATATACTCAATCACTAAAAAGTTGACCCCAATCGATTGTTTATACTGAGAATAGTTAATGGGGAGGTGTCTTTAATATAATCAAAAAGATAATTTGTAGGGATATAAAGCGGGAAAGTTGAGGCACAAAACGAACTAAAGGCGTACTTTATCAGTACGCCTCACCCTCGTTACTCAATCGTGAGTTCGCGAATCAGGAAGTCTTAAATATCGACCTGAACATTTAACGAGGAACTAAACGTTGTCTTTGAGTCCGTCCAAATTGTGTGTAAAACCTCATTTCTCCTTGCGGTTCGTTATGTTGCTTTACGATTTAACTATGGTTCATTTTTGAGGAGATTCAAGCTACCACCAGATAATTGCTAAAAATTGTGACGTTGATTCCACTATTACTCGTATGTTTCATTTATGAAATGAACTCATACCATAAATGAAATTCAACTTTTCATCTTTGTTGCTATAGGATATTCAGAGGAAGCGTATAATTTGTGCATACTCACCTTATCAACTCAGGAACCTTACCTTTATGACCAGAAGAGAGAAAATAAAGCAGTCCTTATTAGCTAAAATGCCAAGGGATGCTATTAGCCAATTTCTCTCTAGGGATAAGACACCCGCTTCGGTTCTCTTTCTTTCTTGTATCGTTGGTGTGCTTGCCGGCGTTGTTGGTACTTATTTCGAAGTTGCCGTTCATTTCATATCAGAGACTCGAACTGATTGGCTGAAAGATGAAATTGTTCACCACTTACCACTTTGGCTTGCAGCATTCCTTATCAGTGCTGCATTTGCCTTTATCGGTTATTTCCTCGTGCACCGCTTTGCTCCCGAAGCTGCAGGTTCAGGTATCCCTGAGATCGAAGGCGCAATGGATGGCATGCGGCCTGTTCGCTGGTGGCGAGTACTGCCAGTAAAGTTCTTTGGTGGTATGGGCGCATTAGGCTCGGGCATGGTGTTAGGTCGTGAAGGACCTACCGTTCAAATGGGCGGTAGCATCGGTCGAATGATCACAGACATTTTTCGAGTCAAAGATGACGATACTCGACACTCATTGCTCGCTTCAGGTGCCGCAGGCGGTTTAGCCGCCGCATTCAATGCACCATTGGCCGGAATTATGTTTGTCGTCGAAGAAATGAGACCACAATTTCGCTATTCACTCATTTCAATCAAAGCGGTCATTATCTCTGCAATCTCTGCCAATATTGTTTTTCGTTCAATCAATGGTCAGTCCGCTGTTATCACAATGCCTCAGTATCAACCGCCAGAATTAGATGCGCTTTGGTTATTCCTGTTATTAGGGGTACTGTTCGGTTTGTTTGGTGTCACTTTCAATAAACTGATTACGCTTTCCCAAGACCTGTTTGTAAAGGTTCATAAGAACGACCGTAAACGCTACCTAATCACCGGGACCCTGCTTGGTGGTTGCTTTGGTTTATTACTGCTGTATATACCTGAATTAACTGGCGGTGGTATTGGCATCATCCCGAACATTACTAATGGTAATTATAGTACCAACGTACTACTACTCATTTTCTTAGGGCGTGTTCTCACCACACTACTTTGTTTCGGATCTGGTGCGCCAGGGGGTATTTTTGCACCTATGCTAGCGCTAGGGACTCTCTTTGGTTACGCGTTTGGACTTATCGCTTTGGCATTCTTTCCTGAGTTGAATATTGAACCCGGTATGTTTGCGATCGCCGGCATGGGCGCATTATTCGCGGCAACCGTGCGTGCACCAATTACAGGTATATTATTAGTGATCGAAATGACCAATAACTACTACCTCATTCTCCCTCTGATCATCACCTGTTTAGGGGCGGTTATCATTGCTCAGATGCTAGGTGGCCAGCCAATTTATACTCAGTTATTGAATCGCACGTTGAAAAACGAAAAGCTACGACAACAAGACCTTCCTCCACAAGAAGAAACTCTATCGCGATAAGAACGACAAATCGAATGAGATGACCAACCCTAAAGCACATATTAGTCGTGCTTAATGTCCCGATTTCGCATCAAAGTAAAAAAAGCAAACGTTATACTTGCTATTATCCTCTCAAACTTCTCTGAGTGCCCAATGACATCCTGTGACGGCACAATTGAACGTTGTCGTTAGATTATACGTTCTAAAATCAATTGAGCTGGAGCAAATCGTTGAACTGGAAAAGGTTAACCCAAGTAAAAAATGTGCCGCCATCTCAGGCGTCTTTAGCACTTGGAATAATTGGACTAGGACAAGCTTGGGCTTTATATGTTCCAGGTATTGGTGAAATCATTCGCCCCTACCTTGCTTCATTTGGCGGTTTGTTGCTACTTCCCGTTCTACTCCGTTATCTAACAAGTTTTAATACCTTTTTAAATGATATCCGCCACCCGTTAAGTGGAAGCTTAATGGCACCGATGAGCATGGCGCTTCTAATTCTGTGTGACTATTTAGCTGAAATATCGCCAGTTATTGCCTATCCAATTTGGTTCTGTGCATTATTACTGCATTTTACCATGATGGTGTTGTTCTTTAGCTTTCAGATCATCAATTTCAAAATGTCGAATATTGTCCCGAGTTGGTTTCTTTATCCTGTAGGTTTAATTAGCAGTTCACTGGCGGGAACACAATTTGGCCATACGGTGTTTTCTGAAACACTCGCAACGACATGTATTACTATCTATTTCTTCATGCTACCCGTAGTACTGTATCGCTTGGTTTTCGAAGGAAACCTTCCCCGCAGAGCAAGACCAACACTCGCCATTATGGCAGCACCTGTAAACTTATCTTTAGCCGCTTATTTAGTCAATTTCGACAGTCCAGATCCGATACTAACAGGCGCTTTGGCTGGTATCGCCATTACCATGACGCTGCTGATTTACTTGTGCTACATTCGCTTAATGCGCTTGAAATTCCAACCTTCAATTGCTGCGGTGACCTTTCCATCGGTGATAAGTGCCATTGCTATGCATCGCTTAACCACCTTTTTCGGCACTGAATATCCACAATGGTATTGGCTACACAAGTTTGGTTTCTTCGAACTTACCATAGCTACGATATTGGTTATTTGGGTGGCTGGCGGTTACATAAAAATGTATTGGCCAGAGTGTTTTGATTCTGATTATACGTCTCAAAAGATCAAACGTTCTTAAATCGTTCGCCAGAAGCGCCTATTTGATAAAACGTCCCCCCATTTCCGGTTCAAGGCAGAATGAACCAAACAAAAAAACCTCACACTGTGAGGCTTTTGAATGGGCAAAGTTTTTTAATAGAACAGGCCTTACGATTAGAAGTTAGCGTGAGGGCCAAATACTTCGTAGTGTACGCGTGAGCGGTCAACGTTAAGTGCGTCTAGTTGTTCCACAATGTTCTTCATGAAACCAACCGGACCACAGATGTAAAAATCACTCTCTTCAAAACCTTTAGTATCCGAGATAGACGCTAGATCCATTTGACCGTGATATGTGTTTTCACATGCAGACTCATCTTTGTTCATGTACCACGTTTTCGCTTCCCAACCTTTGTCGGCAACAATGTCTTTAACGCGAGTCGTGAATGAGTGTTGACCTGCGTTTTCACAAGCGTGAAGGTAAACTACTGGCTCGTTTTTCTCGTTAGTGTTTAAGAACTCAAGCATTGACTGCATTGGCGTAACACCGACGCCTGCAGAGATAAGTGTTACCGGCTTACTGCGCTCTTGATACATGAAGTCACCCGCTGGCGCATATAGGCTAACTTCATCACCGACAGCAACCTTGTCGTGTAGGTGGTTAGATACCACGCCTTGTGTCTCTTGCCCTTGTCCTTCACGTTTAACAGAGATGCGGTATTGTTTACCGTTCGGCTTGTCTGATAGCGAGTATTGACGAATCTCGCTGTATTGAGAGCCTTCCGGTTTCACTTCGATACCGATGTATTGACCTGGAGTGTAATCCAAAACTTTACCGCCATCTTTTGGCTGAAGGATAAAGCTTGTTACGAGTGCTGATTCTTCGATCTTGTCTGCGATTACAAACGTACGAGCGGCTTCCCAACCACCAACAGCTTGCTTACGTTGTAGGTAAAGTTCGGCTTCACGATCAATAAAAACTTGCGCTAAAAATAGGTAAGCGGCTGTCCATGCTTCTTCCACTTCTGGCGTAAACGCATCAGCAGCTAATTCACGTAGTGTTTCAATCAAGTGTAAACCAACAATTTGGTAGTGCTCTGGTTGAATGTTAAAACTGGTATGCTTTTGTGCGATACGCTCAACCGCTGTGGTTAACGCTGCAAGGTTTTCAATATTTTTTGCATAAGCCGCGATAGCTTCAAACAGTGCCACACCTTGGCGACCTGTTCTTTGGTGAGTCATATTGAAGATATCTTTCAATTCCGGGTTATGCGTGAACATACGTTGATAGAAGTGTTGAGTTAAAGCAGGGCCTGCGCTTTCTAAAAGAGGAATGGTCGATTTGATGATGTTGATATGTAGATTGTTTAGCATTGATTTACTCCGAACACTTAGTTTTTTGACCGTCATGTCAAATTGACTAATTTCATTTAAAGATGACTTATATAATTTCTTTCTCAATACATTCTTAGGCTGCATTTTATTATGAGAGTAACGTGGGCTGATAAATTGACATCCATTGATTCAAATCAAAAATTGGTCAGATATTCAGTCATATAGACAACACGTAATGGACACATTGCACAAACGGTGCCAACATGCGAGAGCTTGTTGTGTCTGGCATCCTTTCAAAAATTCACTTCCAACTTTAGTCAAAAAGACCTTTTTTTTGTGTCATAAAGACTCTATCATGTATAAAAATACAAACGGTATGAACTCTTTTGCAAGATATCTCAGCATCCACTCTCATGGAAATGACGATTGGTTTAGCCAGCGGTGTGAACGATCAAGACCGTTTCAATCGCTTAATCGATGCCATTCGTAAGACCATCACATGTGATTGTGTCGCGCTTTTAAGCCTTCAAGGTGACACGCTAGTACCCATTGCTATGCAAGGACTCAGCAGAGACACATTCGGTCGTCGCTTTATCATTTCTGAGCACCCTCGCTTTGAAGAGATCTGCGCATCTCGCTCTCCTGTTCGCTTTGATGCTGACAGCTCATTGCCTGATCCTTTTGACGGCTTGCTGATCGATCATGATGGGGATTTGCCAATGCACGCTTGTATGGGTCTTCCGCTGTTATTTGGAGACAAACTGCTGGGGATCCTAACGTTAGACAGCCTAAAGCCAGATGTCTTTGCTAATATTCCTGCTCGCAATCTCGAAGTACTGGCTGCAATTGCAGCGTCAACCATGCAAATGGCGATGACTTTCTCGCAACTTGAACATCAAGCTAAACAGTCAAAGCAGTTATTAGAAGAGTTAAATGTGGAGGCGTGGGAGCGCGATGGCGGAGAACTGATCGGCAAAAGCGATACCATGATGGCGCTTAAGAATGACATTGCGATTGTCGCGCCTTCAGAGTTCAATATCCTAATTCACGGTGACACGGGGGTTGGTAAAGAGCTCGTTGCTCGTACGCTGCATCATCAATCACAGCGTAAACGTAACCCGCTTGTGTATGTTAACTGCGCTGCGATTCCCGAAAATTTAGTAGAAAGTGAACTGTTTGGCCACGTTCGTGGTGCGTTTACCGGTGCAGATAAAAATCGCCTTGGTAAGTTTGCGCTAGCAGACAGTGGCACCTTGTTCCTTGATGAGATTGGCGAACTGCCTTTAGCTGCGCAAAGTAAGCTACTACGTGCGCTGCAAAACAACGAAATCCAACCTGTAGGCCAAGACAACATCCAAACCATTGATGTTCGTGTATTAGCCGCGACCAACCGAGACTTAAAACAAGAAGTCGAAGATGGCCGATTTAGAGCCGATTTATATCACCGGTTGAGTGTTTACCCTATTGCTGTGCCTGCACTGAAAGATCGTGGTGACGATATCAGCTTGCTTGCGGGTTTCTTCCTAGAGCAAGCGCGTCGTAAACTTGGCATCAACCAAGTGAAATTCCGTTCTGATGTGCTTGTATTCCTGAACCGTTATGGCTGGCCTGGTAACGTACGTGAACTGGAGCATGTGATCAGCCGTTCAGCGTTGAAAGCTCTAGCTCGTAGCACTAACAAAAACCTAGTGACGATTACCAAAGAAGATTGCGGCCCACTGGACCAAGATCAACCGATCGCAACCACACAAGCGAAGACGACACCGCTATCGACACCAACGATCGATCTCTCGGAAGGGTTGCGAGGAGCAACAGATGACTTTCAACGCAGCATCATTACTGAGGTGCTAGAAGATGCCAACTTTAACTGGGCGCAGGCAGGACGAGTGCTGAAAACAGACCGAGCAAACTTAACTCGACTCTCTAAACGTTTAGGGCTAAATGTGGCTAAGTCTCACACGATCGAACGGACAAAATAGATATTAGCGGTTTGTTGCGAGCATCTGGCAATACTTGTGTATATAATGCTGCAAATTGTAACGCTAATTTTAAATATGTAGAGAGAGTTATGAAGTTTATCCGTTGGTTTTTAGGTCGTGTCATCTTGCTATTGAATTTTGTTTTCAGCCCTCGTGGTGTGAAACGTTCTCAGGAAGAGCAAAGCAAAGTGAATGAGCAAGCAAAAACGCACACGTTATACCAATTCGAAGCATGCCCGTTTTGTGTAAAAGTGCGCCGCGCGATGAAACGTCAATCAGTTCAGTTTGAACTTCGCGATGCAAAGAACAATGAACAACACCGTGCAGAGCTTGAAGCTGGCGGCGGTCGCGTGAAAGTGCCTTGCCTACGTATTGAGAAAGACGGCAAAACTGAATGGATGTACGAGTCTTCAGACATCGTCTCTTACTTAGAAAAGCAGTTCGCATAAGCTCACAAGCTAAGCGAAAGCCAGATACAAAAAATCCCTCGAATGTGAGGGATTTTTTATGTCTATTATCTGTGTATTCTTCTAGCTGAGAGCAAAAACGCTAAGGGCTATTTGGCGACAATCAGCATCAGCTCTACACGGCGGTTACACGCCTTACCTTGCGCTGAAGCGTTGGTACAAGCAGGAACATACTCACCAAACCCGCGAGTATAAATAGAACGACTTGAAACATAGTTACTCTCTAATCGAGCTTTCACTTCTTTTGCACGCTGCTCGGATAGAGGATCATTGATTCGATCTGTGCCCGTGTTATCGGTATGCCCTTCAATCACAACATCGATATCTTGGCGTTGAGAAAGGTAGCTACCTAATGTATCTAACCATTGGTTGTAAGCAGGTTCGGGGAATGCAGAGCCTGTCTTAAAGTTCACATGTTGTTCAAGCTTTACCATCACATGGTTGCCAGGTAAAACTTCGAAATCGATTCGATTTTGTCTTAAAAAGACTTCCAACGGATCATTGGTCGATACGCCACGTCCGTAGTTGGTTGTGATTGTAGTATGAGTTTGCTGACGAGTCTTATTTTGGGTTGCGTAGCTTCGGTGGCTCGTGACGTGTGTTGCTTGAACCTCACCCCATTCAGGATGGATAAGATCGTAATCCGTTTGCGGTGCAGTCTCTAGCATTCCACCACCTAACATACTTGTCGGTAACGTCGTTTCACAACCAGCCAAAGCTATGCTTAACATTATCGCTAAATATCTCATTACTTCACCAACCACTTATGCAGATAACCATTCACTAATGTCTATATCGGCACCGAGGGAAAAACTTTAGACAAAAAAACGCACATCAAAAAAGTGCTTTTACTCACAGTTAACCATCAACCGGCCTGCCATCACTCACTTGTTTGAATTGTTTGCATTTATTTACCTTATAATTGTTTTCCAATTCGTACTAAATAGTTAGAATCTCACGACTTCTTAACACTAGAGTAAACATGATGTTTAAACCATTTGCTAAATTCATTACAGCACTCGCAGCCGTGCTTATTATCGCGGGTTGTAGTGAAACAGACGAGCCACAGAAAGGTGTTCAATACGAAGCGCTTCCTACTGCTCTTACAGAATTGAATCTATCTCCGGTCACTGAGATTTTCTCTCTTAACTGTGGTCATTGTCGTAAAGTGGAAAGTGCTATTCCTGAGATTGAGTCCCTGACAGACCAAAAAATTGGAAAAGTGCATGTCACATTTAATGAAAGTGCTCAAATTAGCGCCATGATCTTTTACACCGCAGTAATGCAGCTTGATGCGACACCTGATCACTCCTTCATGGACGACCTATTCGGTGCGGTTCAAATGGGTGCCGATGCAACACCGGAGCAGCGCCAACAAGCTCTAGAAACAGCTTTTACTTCTCGCGGTTTGGTTAGCCCATACCAGTTAAACAAAGAACAGCAAGTTGCGCTTTTTGACTACGTAAAGAAAGCCGAAGAGATCTCTGTAAAAGGTCAGATCAACTCAGTACCGACATTTATCATCAACGGTAAATACCAAGTACTCACGGCCGGCCACCAAGACGTTGCCAGCATCGCGAAAACGATCAACTACCTTTTGACTCAACCATAATCACGGCTTTAGCCAACTGATTAACACATTCTGCATTAATTACGAAATTCAGCACTCAATATAAATAGGTTTTACTATGTCTAAATTTATCATCCCGGTCATCGTCTTTGTTTTGGCCGGTTTCATGATTTACCGTACCTGGATGAATCATAAATCTGGCGAGGAGAACTTCGAACAAGGCCAACAATTCCTACTGGAAAACGGCACTAAAGAAGGCGTGATTACGACTGAAAGCGGCCTTCAATACCTTGTGCTTGAGGAAGGTACAGGGACTGAACACCCAACTAAGAACAGTAAAGTAACGGTTCACTACCACGGCACTTTGATTGACGGCACTGTTTTCGATAGCTCGGTTGAGCGCGGCGAGCCGATTTCATTTGCTCTTAAGCAAGTCATTAAAGGCTGGCAAGAAGGATTGACTTACATGGTTGAAGGCCAAAAAGTTCGTCTATTTATCCCAAGTCCATTAGCTTACGGTAAAGGCGGTTCAGGCCCTATCCCACCGTCATCAACTTTGATTTTTGATGTTGAATTAATCTCTATCAAATAACAGAATTCGTTGACTTAAGCCCCAATATACAAACCATGTTGGGGCTTTTTTCTCTACTAGAAAGCACGACAACTTCAGGATATTCAAAGACTAACTCTTCTAGTTGGATAACGGATAACAAGATCTAGACACACAAACTAGACGACTGGTCTAATTTAAATTATAGTACTGTTCATGAAAGAAAAAACGAATGACACCCGCTTACATATTTTGAATGTTGGTTATCAACTAATGGTAAGCAACGGCTTTAATAACGTAGGCCTATCGCAATTGCTTAAAGAAGCGGACGTGCCTAAAGGTTCGTTTTACCACTACTTTAAATCTAAAGAACAATTTGGTGAGGCGTTAATTCAGCACTATTTTGAAGACTACATCACCAAGATTGAATCAATCTTAGTACACAGTGAAGATAGTCATTTTCAGCGAATCATGAGTTACTTTTCACTATGGACTAAGACCGAAAACGGTACGTGTAATGCTCATAAGTGCTTAGTGGTTAAACTAAGCGCTGAAGTCTCTGATCTTTCTGATCCTATGCGCCAAGCGCTACTAAAAGGTGCTGACAAAGTAACAAATGCAATCAAGCAATGCATTATTGGTGGTATTGAAGACGGCTCTATAAAGCTTGAAAACAGCCAAGAAGCGGCTCAAAACTTATATTCTATGTGGTTAGGTGCTAGCTTGTTAAGTAAATTAAGCCAAAGCTCACATAGCTTGGAATCAGCTTTGAATCTTACTGAACGAATTTTGAAAGAGAGCCACTAAACATTAACAATGAAACGTATTCCGCTCCTTCTCACGAAATAGCGCTGAATCCGTTATTATTGGCCGGAATTACCCGCCCTCTTATCAACTTGATGATGGCGGGATTTTTAGACGATAAGGCTAGACGACTGGTCTAATTTTAAATAAACATAATATAAATTAAGGACATCCAATGGCTCAACAAGACAATCGCCGCATCGTATTGGCTTCTCGCCCAGTTGGCGCACCGACTCAAGACGACTTCCGTTTAGAGACAGTAGCCGCACCAACAATTAAAGATGGCGAAATGTTACTTCGCTCAGTGTACCTTTCTCTAGACCCATACATGCGTGGTCGAATGAGCGACGCTAAATCGTACGCTGACCCAGTTGCAATTGACGAAGTGATGGTCGGCGCAACCGTATGTCAGGTTGAAGAATCAAACAACAGCGATTTTGAAGTCGGCGAATGGGTATTGGCTTATACAGGCTGGCAAGATCTTGGTGTTTCTAACGGTGAAGGCCTAATCAAACTAGGTAAAGAACCAACGCACCCTTCTTACGCACTTGGCATCATTGGCATGCCTGGTTTTACGGCTTACATGGGTTTATTAGATATTGGCCAACCGAAAAAAGGCGATACTCTGGTCGTAGCGGCAGCAACAGGCCCAGTAGGTGCAACCGTTGGACAAATCGGTAAACTAAAAGGCTGTCGTGTTATCGGTGTTGCTGGCGGTCAAGAGAAGTGCCAGTACGCTAAAGAGGTACTTGGCTTTGATGAATGTATCGATCACAAAGCCGACGACTTCGCAGAGCAGTTGGCTAAAGCATGTGACAACGGCATCGACGTCTATTTTGAAAACGTTGGCGGCAAGGTTTTCGACGCAGTAATGCCATTGCTTAACACCGGTGCTCGTATTCCTGTTTGTGGACTAGTGTCTCAATACAACGCGACATCGCTTCCTGAAGGTCCAGATCGCATGTCCAGTCTTGTTGGTACCTTGCTAGTCAAGCGTATTAAGATGCAAGGCTTCATAATCTTTGATGACTACGCGCACCGTTACAACGAGTTCGCAGTGCAAATGACTGAATGGTTGTCTCAAGGAAAAATACATTACCGCGAGCATCTAATTGAAGGGCTAGAAGAAGCGCCGCAAGCATTTATTGGCCTATTAGAAGGTCAAAACTTCGGTAAACTTGTGATTAAAACTAACGACGCTAAGTAAATTCAATAAACGGAATAAGTTAAATAGGTACAATCATGATTACTCTACATCACTTAAATAAATCACGCTCAAAACGTATCATCTGGCTATTGGAAGAGCTTGGTGTTGACTACCAAATTAAACCATACCAAAGAGACAGTGTAACGTTTCTAGCGCCGCCAGAATTAAAGTCGGTTCACCCATTGGGTAAATCTCCGGTTATTGAAGACGATGGCGTTGTGATCAGCGAATCAGGCGCGATTACCGAGTACCTCATCGACAAGTTTGGCCAAGGTAAGTTTGCACCGGAACGTGGCACAGCTGAGTATGTTGAATATTCACAGTGGCTACACTTCGCTGAAAGCTCGGGCATTTTACCAATGTTGCTGAAGATCTTCGTGATGAAAGACGGCTGCGAGACCAACTTCCTAAGCGGTTACGCAGATGATGAAAGCCAAAAAATCCTAACCTATGTGAATAATGCACTGGAAGGTAAAACCTACCTAGTTGCAGAAACACTAACGGGAGCTGATTTCATGATGTCGTTCATCGTAGAAATCGTAGGAAACTTTGGTGCAACGGCGCTTTATCCTAACATTGCTAAATACGGCAAGCTGTTAGCTAGCCACCCTGCTTACCAAAAAGCGGAGCAAATAGAGCTAGAGCACTCGAACTGATCGAGTTTCACTCAAACGCGTGCTTCCTAAGGTAAACACGAAACAATAATTGATGCCAAAGCCGATTTATCTTCTGCTTTGGCTTCTCATTTGTCTTCATTTCGACAACAATATCGAACTCTAACTGAACAGCCACAGAGTTTGATCTTAATGCCAGCAAACCTCGCTCAATACACACCTCTGCACCTAGCAAACACGAATGTCGATTTAGCGCTACCAACTCGCTTTACGTTCCCGTATTACTATACGCCGCACCCTGTGTGTGAACTCGCTATGTTGCAGCTTCAACAGTCACTCATTGACAATGGTGTGAATGAAACCTCGCAAGGTAATCTCTACGCTGTGCTTCTTGTGCAGAATCCAACAACACAAGAGCTAGGCTATCTTTCTGCGTTTTCAGGCTTACAGCTAGATCCGATACTGGCCTCTCAGTTAAAAAGTATCGACTTCGTTCCACCAGCATTCGACTCAGAACAATTTCAATCTCAAAACAGTGCCAACCTCGCTCGCCAATCACGACTAGCGGATGACATCGAGAAACTACAAAAATCACACAACCTAAACGCATTAGAATCTGATCTTGAAACGCTGAAAGCAGAGTCTGCTCAAGCTATTGGAGCCTTTCAGTTAGCAATGGCCGAGAACAAAGCGCAGCGCACCGTACTCAGAGAGCAAGCCAATCAAGAAAAGGCATTCGGGAATCTAGAGTCGGCAGCAAGCCTACTCAAGCAATTAGGTAACCAAAGCAGCCAAGAGAAACGCGACCTTAAAGCGCTTCGTATTGAGTGGAAACAAAAGATCGCAGAACGCCAATTACAGGTAGATGCGATCGAAAGTGAACTGAAAAATCGTAAGCAAGATTACCAAACTATTTCTGCTGAATTAGAAGCTCAACGTTTGAACCACTACCGCTTTATCAACCAAGCAACTGAATCTAAGAGTTTACTTGATCTGTTGGAAGGCAAAGATGCACTTGAAGGTTCTGGTGACTGCTGCTTACCTAAGCTGCTTAACTTTGCCTTTGAATACGGTTTTAAGCCATTAGCATTGTCTGAATTATGGTGGGGATTGCCTCCAGCAGATGTCATCCGACAACACGGAAACCTATATCCTGTTTGCCAAAGCAAAAGCTTCGAGATTCTCGACCACCAGCTAAACGGCATTGAATTAGAAGATAACCCACTTATCGTGAAACCTGCGTCGAGTAAGTCTTTCGATATTGTTTATGAAGACAACGAGATCGTGGTGGTTAACAAACCAGAAGAGTTTCTCTCGGTTCCCGGCAAGTTTATCGAAGACTCAATTTATACTCGTATCAAAGATCGTTACCCCGAAGCAACTGGCCCTTTGATTATTCATCGGTTGGACATGTCGACTTCAGGGCTATTGATCTTGGCGCTCACGGCAAGATCAAACAAACACATCCAAAAACAATTTATCGATAGAACAGTTGAGAAGCGTTACACCGCTCTGCTAGATGATGAAATAGAGGGTAGATCTGGTGATATCAGCTTGCCCTTGCGCGGCGACATCACGGACAGGCCAAGACAGCTGGTTTGCCATGAACATGGACGAGATGCAGAAACCCATTGGGAAGTGGTCAGCACGAAAAATGGCAAAACCAAGGTTCACTTATACCCTAAGACGGGCCGCACACATCAGTTACGTGTGCACTGTGCTCATCCATTAGGTCTTGGTGTTCCAATCCGCGGTGATGATCTTTATGGTTACAAACGCGATCGCCTACATCTACATGCTGGGTACCTCAAATTAATTCACCCAGTAACGGGAGAGTGGATCGAGTTTGAGGTGCCTTCAGAGTTCTAAACAAAATGTACAGTGAGGAGTGCGAAAGCCTGAAAGAGAGAATGGTTAGGTATTCATCAAACCGAATACCTAATTAATGTTCCAAGGTACTCTGTTGTCTCAGAGTATCATCTTGTTTCAACGCTTTGTGTGGTTTAATAAAGCCTATGGCTATTTCGAGGCACTATCTATCGATCGATAGTGAATGAACCAAAGCCACTGCATTCATACATTGATCTCAATGAGCAGGCCATTCATATTAAGTGGTTGAGAGCTCGCTTTTAAGGCCAACTAACACTATTCCCCCATCACATCAATTCGCTGCTCGACACACTCAAAAGAACCCATTTCAAACTCACGACAGATCCAAGGTCGGTTTTCGTAGATAGTACACATTAGTGTTTCTCTATCAACTGCCGAACACCAGCCGTCGTCTAATCTCAGCATGGTTTCACCGCCCCATTCGTCATAAGCAATATGCTCTTCAGGAACGCCGGTATCTGTGATGATCATAACTTCTAGCCGACAACAGCATGCCTGACAATTGGCACAAGTTACTTCAGGTTCGGTTACGTTCTTTATCTCTATGGTCATAAGTGACTACACTGCTAAATTTTGCGTATAGTAATAGAAACCGTCCGCTACGGCTAATAAAGAAAGCAGACGACATATTTTAGGTGTGTAAAAATAACAATAGGCGTTGTGATGAATCACAACGCCTATTGTATTGCTGTTTTTTATTGCCGCTGATTACTATTGCAAACGTAACAACTCACGCAACAAGGCCTACAGCATCCCACCTGCGTATACTATTTAAACAAGCTCGCGAAGAACAATTTAACATAGTCCATCAAACGTTTTAAAAAGCTGCCCTGCTCAACGGCTTCAAGCGCGATCAATGGCTGAGTTTGAACATCTTCACCATCTACCATGTAATGAACCAAACCTAAGGTTTGACCTTCCGCAATCGGTGCCTTTATCTCAGAATCAAGTTCGATAGACGCAGTCAGCTTTTTACTGTCAGACTTCGAAAGCGTAATAAATGTATCTTTTGCAACACCGAGCTTCAATTTGTCTTGAGCGCCAAACCACACTTTTTCTTCAGCAACTTGTTCACCACTTTGGTGGGGGTGGAGTGTATCGAAGAATCGGAAACCATAGCTCAACAGTTGCTTACTATCTGACTCACGGCTCTTAACGCTAGACGCCCCCATGACAACCGCGATCAGTCTCATCTCACCTTGTGTTGCAGAACTGGCTAAGCTGTAACCCGCGCCAGATGTATAGCCTGTTTTCATACCATCAACTGTCAAACTTCTATCGCGAAGTAAACCATTTCGGTTATGTTGTGTAATGCCGTTGTAACTGAACGAACGCTCACTGTATAAGTCATACACATCCGGTAAATCACGAATAATTGCACGGCCTAATAACGCAATATCATAAGGGGTCGAATATAGATCGTCAGCATCTAAACCATGTGCGTTTGAAAAATGTGTGTTTTCTAATTTTAGAGACACTGCCCAAGAGTTCATAAGATCCACAAAAGCACCTTGTGATCCCGCCACGTGCTCTGCAATCGCAACACTCGCATCGTTGCCTGATTGCACAATCAATCCACGGTAGAGATCCATCATTGCTACGTCTGTGTTCACTTCAATGAACATTTTTGACGAGTCAGGAAAATTCTTTGCCCACGCGTTTTCGCTGATTCGCACCTGGTCGTCAGCAGAAATGTTACCTCGTTTCATTTCTTGCCCAGCCACGTAGCTGGTCATCAGCTTAGTCAAACTTGCTGGGTTTAATTTAGTGTGTGCATTTTTTTCTACTAGCACATCACCAGAATTAAAATCGATTAATACATACCCTTTGGATCCTAGACTAGGTGGGCTTGGTACTATAGAAGGTGCCGCTACAGCTACATTACTTACCACTGTTGCGTTACTTACAATGAATATACTTAATAAAGAGAGAGAGTATTTGGAGAACAGTTTCATTGGATCAAACCTAAGTTAACGTTTTGTCCAGTATAGACAAATGCTAGTAAAAGAAGCGCGAACTTTACGTTGCTTTACGCAAATGTACCTTTAGTTACAAATAAAAAAGTATAATCTGCGATCTGTCCATTTATTCAACAAGTAATATTGACCCAATGAATCCATCTAGCGCGTAGGCATGCGTCTAAATAGCATCTCTATAAAGCCCGTTATACGCTGCTTACTTTCGCTGGGCTCAATATCATTCTGAATACCAGACTGTGCTAATGCTTGCCATTGCACGATTTCAGAGTTAGGGACGAAGAAGGCAATATACAACGACCCTTTCTCGGCTAACTTTCCTTCATCATTATAAAATGGAACGCCTGTAGATAACTTAATCGCATCAAAGATCGATTCATCATTTAGCTCTGATTCTTCGGCCAACCCAAAACCGACGACGACATCACTAACGGCACCATTTTGCTTAAGCTGATAACCTTTCATAGAAAGTTGATCTTTAATTGCGTCACGCACCAAGTCAGTGACTACTGTCTTATCGTACTTTTGAGAAAGATACATCTGTTCTGATTCAGGATGCCATGAGTATGTGACGACATCATGTTTCATAAAATCAAAGTCACCGCTGGTCACCACACCATAGTTGTGGGTTGTAGGTACTTCTTGTGTTGTACAAGCTGCCAGCCCAGCCGCTATCAAAACCACTAGTGCAGCTTTCTTTATGTCTTCTATTGTATATATGGATTGTTTATTCATTAGTGGTTTCCTGATCTATATAAGAATAATTATTAACTTAACCTCCAACATAAACAGTAATTATATTAACAAAAGGGTCATTAAACGTTTGCGTAATCGCTAACCTTCACTTCTGCTTGTTTTGGGGGTTTTATCACAAAAATAGAGTTGGTATAGTTTATCCAGTTAAACATAACCAGACCATTCGAGGCACGGAGCTTCCTCAATCATCTCATGAAGAGAAGAATTGGTACCGACAAAGTATCGGCAAATTTAAGAGGGTCAAACAATGGAATTCAATATGGTTGAGATTTTAGGTTACGCGGCGTCTATCATGGTCGCAATTTCATTAACAATGAAAGATATCGTTCGTCTGCGTGTTCTTAACTTTATTGGCTGTGCTCTCTTCACAGCATACGGTGTTATGATTGACGCATGGCCGGTTGTTGCAACTAATGGCTTTATCGCTTGCGTAAATATCTACTTCCTTGCAAAAATGCAAAAGGAAAAAAAAACGGAAGCGATGAAAGAAGCAAAAGCTTAAATTAGCGACTAGCACTTCAAATAATTCTGAAAAAGCCCAAATAGAGCAAACTATTTGGGCTTTTTAGTACGCATCGTTGTGAATTTACCTAATTACTATTCCACTCGAATATTCGCGCACTACATTGTTGACGTATTAGGCATGGTTAAGAACATACTTTCGTCCAACTACCATCACTACCCGGTTCGGCACTTGTCCACCAGTTCGCTTGGTATACTACGTTGTTATAAACGACTTGGTCACCCGTGTTTGCATGGCTTGGGTTACCCGCCCAGTCTTTTTGAGGTAAATCAGGGTAAATCGCTAAACCTGTAGTGTCACAAGTACCAGGGGTTGTACCACCATCGCCAGGGTTACCGCCACCAGAACTGATATCACCTAATGGTAAATCTGGTTGCTCAAAGCTAAAGGCATAGTCGACACCATTCACACTCACTGCATAGTTCGCAGGACCTGAAATTGGCAAGTAATACACCATATCTAGCTCATACACACCACCAGCAGGAAGATCTTTCCACGCGGGTAACGTAAACGCTACGCGGTGCATGGGTCCGTCTAGTCCGCCAATGTTATCCGCACGAGTATGACCAGATGCAATCACTGACAAACCACCGCCCGATTGATCTTTCGCGTTATCAGGTGCTGATACTGGGATATCGAATTGGAATTCGGTTCCCCCCGGAAGTGCTTGCCCCGTATTGTTCGTGAACGTGATCTTAGGGTTGATTGGGTAGTTTTGGTCACCGACTTTGAAGCCACCAACTGAAACCGCGATATCTAGCGCTTCTGTTGGGATAGCACCCGTCGCTACTTTGTTTCCATATGGGGTTGCAGACTTAAACTTATCGTAGATAGCTTTCGTCATTGTGTTACCCATGTGGAACTCACCGTTACCGCTGTTACATGCTTGCTCAGTGGTATCGATTGAAGTTCGGTTGCCGCTCGCATCGAGTACATAACAGTTATAATCCCCTGCGAGTTCCCAGAACATGATGCCACCGATTTCTTTATCGATAACGTAGTCCGCTTTCACATCGATAGACTGCTTATCTTCTGTAGAAAGGAATACGCCCTTCTCTGCATTCCACAACCAAGGTGCAACCGCCACACTATCGTAGTTACGCGTGTAAGTACCCGTTAGAACATCAGATGGATCGTTGACAGGATCAAGCTTGTAAGCATCCGCATAAGAACCCCAAATACCTTTCTCTAGGTTCTTCGCGTGCCACATTGGGTTGGAACCCGCACCCATTTCGTTGCCTTTCGGGTCGGTATCGTGCCACATGTTGTCTATACCAATTGCGCCATGGCCACAGTTGTTCTTCTCGCCTTCGCCTGTACCCGCCGCACATTCAGATTGATTTGGTAGTGCAGCTCGGCCCCAAAGGCCATTCTCACCACCGGTCACACCTTGCCAACCACGAGTGTAGTAAGGCACACCGATGTTAATACGACCTGCTGGCATTGAACCGCGGAAGTAATGATAAGCCCAATCCGTGTTCAGATAACCGATACCGCCATAAGCCGCAGTGTCGTAAACGTTCCACTGTGCTAACTCTGAATCTTTACCTGTATCAAACAACGCAGCGTTATGACCAACATGATCGTTCCACGCACCATGAAGATCGTAAGACATGATATTCACATAATCGAGGTACTTGGTCACATCGAATGTTTCCATGCCACGCAATAAATAACCCGAAGAAGGAGCCGCGATAGTTAACATGTAATGTGTACCATCTTGTGCAGACGCCGCATCTAATTTCTCACGTAGCACTTCCATTAACACTTGGTATGAAGCCCATAAGTGCTGACGACGTGGCTCCATGAAATCTTTGTCGTACGGGTTACCTGCGCCCGCCATTGAGGTTGGGTATTCGTAATCGATATCTAGACCATCGAACTGGTATTTACGAAGCATTTCAACCGCTGAAGTTGCGAATGTTTCGATGCCTTGATGGTTAATTGAACCATCGGCATTGGTGGTCATGGTATAGAAACCACCATCAGCCACTCGGCTTCCGTCAGTCGCGAAGTGACCACCGGTTTCAGCCCAACCACCAATAGAAATTAGTGTTTTAACACCGTGTTTTTTCTTCGCTGTCGCTAAAGCACCAAAATGACCTTTGAAGCCTAATTCAGGATCAACTTCCACGCCCGGCCATTCTTTACCAACCGCTGCGTTATTTGGATCGTTTACATCACCCACATTGACTTTGCCGTCTGAACCGATACTCACGAAAGCATAGTTAATATGTGTGAGTTGTTCCCAAGGAATGTCATTTACTAAGTAAGCGGCTTGTGGGTCGTCTCCTGCACGCCAGCTTGTGAAGTAACCAATCACCCGACGTGGGTGATCTGCGCCCATCTTCTCACGGCCATCTTCATCGTAAATCGTACAGTAGGGGACATCGATACCTTGTGTTTGGTACAAACCATCAGGACGACAAGTGCTCACTGTTGGAGCGCCATTCACAGTCAAAGAAGCCAGTGCTGAATCAGTCGTTGCACCTTGGTTGTCTGTCGCTTTCGCGTAAACCGCTAGAGAGCCTGCTTGAGTGGTTGTGTAATCTAGCGTGTATGGACTTGTCGCTGCTGTACCCACAAGAGCACCCGCTACGTAGAAATCAACCTTATCAACCGTACCATCGCTGTCTGCTGCCGTTGCTGTCAGTGTGACTACACCACCAACATCAACAGATGTCGCTGAAAGTGCAACTGAAACTGTCGGCGCTTCATTACCCGGTTGCGCTGAATCAACCGAAACTGAAACCGCGCTTGCAACACTTGTTGCACCTTCATTGTCCGTTGCGACAACTGAAACCTGATGGTTACCAGACGTTGCAACCCAAGCCGCTTCAAATGGTGCCGCTGTCACCACCGCGACCGAAGACCCATCAACAAAGAATTCTACGGAAGCAACACTGCCATCAGTGTCTAGTGCTGTTGCGCTTAATACGACGTTGTCGCCTTCAACAATCACATCTGATGCCATTGGCGCTGTTAACGAAGCCGTTGGTGCTTCATTTGGTGTACCGCCACCTCCGTCTCCGTTACACACATCGACTTTCTTCCATTGTGCATAGTCGCCTTCAAACTGGCTTGGGTTGTTATTCTGATTCCAGTAATTTGCTGTATAAGCGCTGCCGTCATGTGAAACCTGATCACCACCGGTATATACAGTGGCAGAGTCCCACGTGTCTAAGGTTGAACAATCAACAGCCGCATAGCTGTTGAACGCCATTAAGCAGGACGCGGTGAGAGTACTGAGTGTAAAAACCTTCTTGGCCACTCTTCCTTGGTTTAGGTGCATGTGAGCTATCCCTTAAGTCTTTGTTTCAAAATGTTTAATCCAAGTGATACTTCTCAATCACTTAAATCTCTTCAAAAAACAACTGTAGGCAAAACGTACAATTAAACACCTAAAACATTCTCAATTTATAAAATGACTCGCATTAATTTGCTACAAGCATGCAATGAGTCGACACTTATTTTGCACCAATAACTAATATTAATTAATTTCGGAAAGCTAAAAAATCATGTCTCAAAAATCAGAAGTGTGATTCAAACTCAAGGAAAAAACCGCATCAAAACTAACCAAAAAGTAGAAATTTGCACACGATTTTGTGTTCTTTTTAAAATTCGCCCACTTTTTGATAACACATATGTTATTATCGGCGGCTTTTTTGACGAGCCTCACATTTATTATGTAAGTGTGGGAGAAATACATAGGCTTTAAATAGCCAAATATAGCGAAGAAATAATGTCCAACTTGACGCAAGTCGCCAACGAAAACATCAACGCAGAATCTACTTCTATCGATTTCAATAAAGCTCAATCTTTGGGTGAGAAACTGGAGCTCGGAAACCCAGTCTTTTGGCTTAGTGGCAGTTTTTTAACCCTCTTTGTCATCCTCGCCTTTACCAACACCTCCGTGTTGTCCGAACTTGTTAACACCGGCTTTAGCTACTCTACAGAGTGGTTCGGTGCTTTCTGGCAAGTCCTTCTACTTCTCAATTTCATTATCGGCTTAGTGCTTGCACTAGGACGTACAGGCCATGTTCGTTTAGGAACGCTTGCCCTACCTGAAATGACAACCTTCAAATGGATGTCTATCGTCCTATGTACGCTGCTCGCTGGCGGTGGCGTATTCTGGGCCGCTGCAGAACCTATTGCGCACTTCGTTTCCGCCCCGCCACTATATGGCACGGCTGATCCTCAGGCGATGGCATTAAACGCGTTATCGCAATCGTTTATGCACTGGGGTTTTCTTGCATGGGCTATCTTAGGTGGTCTGTCTTCTATTGTACTTATGTACCTGCACTACGAAAAAGGCTTACCGCTAAAACCCCGTACTCTTCTGTACCCTGTACTTGGCGACAAAGCTATCAACAGCTGGATTGGCAATGTTGTGGATGCATGTAGCATTGTGGCAGTCGCTGCCGGTACTATCGGTCCTATCGGCTTCCTTGGCCTACAGATCAGCTACGCACTGAGCGAACTGTTTGGTATTTCAGACAGCTTTGCCACTCAAAGCGTGGTTGTCCTATTCGCAATCTCAATGTACACGCTTTCTGCATTAAGCGGCGTGAACAAAGGCATCCAACTGGTTAGCCGTTACAACATCATTCTATCGGTTTGCCTGATCGGCTACATTCTTGTGGTTGGCCCTACTAGCTTCATCATTGATGGCTACCTTCAGGGCCTTGGTGCGACGGTTGATAACTTCATCCCAATGGCACTTTACCGTCAAGATACTGCTTGGCTCGGTGGCTGGACAGTTTTCTTCTGGGGTTGGTTCTTGGGTTATGGCCCTATGATGGCGATCTTCATCGCTCGTATTTCACGTGGCCGTACTATCCGCCAAATGATCGTTTCTATAAGCATCGTTGCACCGCTTGTTACATGTTTCTGGTTCAGCATCGTTGGTGGTAGTGGTTTAGCTTTTGAACTAGAGAACCCAGGTGTGATTTCTAGCGCGTTCGAAGGCTTCAACCTTCCTGCGGTTCTACTCGCAATCACAGGACAACTGCCGTTCCCTACTTTGATTTCGATTCTGTTTTTGGTCCTGACGACCACGTTTATCGTAACAACAGGTGACTCAATGACTTACACCATCAGTGTGGTAATGACAGGCACAACGGAACCGAACGCAGCGGTACGTACCTTCTGGGGTATCATCATGGGTGCTGTAGCTATTGCGCTTATCTCAATGGGTGCAGGTGGCATCTCGGCTCTACAGTCGTTCATTGTGATCACAGCCGTTCCTGTATCGTTCATCTTGTTACCGTGTTTATGGCACGCACCGAAGATCGCGAAACAGATGGCAAGAGATCAAGGCATCGCTTAATACCTAGCCCGATTTAGTTTCGGGTAACGTGTAAAACGAAAAAGCCACTCAAGTGATTCACCTGAGTGGCTTTGTTTTATCTGGTCGCTGTTTAAGTTAATTAGCGCTTATATCGATTAATACTTGTGAAACGCAGGATGGTCTAACTTCTTACTAGTGAATGACATCCTGTTATTCGCGATTGCATTAGCGTCATTGAACATAACAAAACTCAACAGTAAAACATAAAGCTCGAAGCTGGCTGAAAAGCACCATCAGTTTCTAAGGGGGTCAGTAAACATCTAATTAGGAATTACTTTCCGGTAATAATGAGCATCTTGCTCCTTCCCTTTGAACACGGCGTAACTTTCAACGCGCTCAACTAAGTCAAAACCGGCCTTGGATAATATTTTATTTGATCCAACATTACCCACTAATGCATAGGCATCAACATATTTAAGGGAAGAGTACTCAGTCAAGTAGATAAGTAACTTCCTCACCGCGTTAGACGCAATGCCTTTAGAACCAAATGAGCGACCAATTCGATAGCCTAACTCTCCACTTTCACCGTTGGGGTCGATATCACGAACGTTGATTCTCCCACAGATAGTGCCATTAGCGTCTTTGATCAACATAGGAATCATCTCACCATTGTCATACTCTGTGAGAAAGCTTGCGACTTGCTCAGTAACACCCGCATTAGAATAGAAACGGTCTTCCCGAGCTGGAACAAATTGCTCAAACCACTCTCTATTTTCGACTTCGAACTCCAATAAAGCACTGACATCGCTTGGGTGAAGTAAGTGTAAAAATATATCCATGATTAATCCCCATCACGCCTACCTAAAACACCAAGGCTTGCCATACTTCCTCTCGACATTAGCGTCACAATTCAACCTAAGCGATTGTGCCGTAGGCATTAAAGTACAACCAAATTTTTATGTTAATTGAACAGATTAGGTTACTACTCGAGGATTACTCTAAAAACATCGTTGTTCACACCGCCCACATCCACTAGCTCTCTCGGTTTCATAATAAGCGAGGTGTTCAATTGTCGAGTTGAACGTGGTTGTTTCGTTTCTCGAATCACGAGCATATCGACCAAGTAGCCAGAGTCTTGCTTTCGTATTGAACCCGAAAAAGTCACACTTTCAACCCTATCAGCAAGTACTGAATTAAATGTTTTGTCTTCTAACACACCTGCGGAGATGGAGGTATCGCCATAAAACAACGTGATACTTGTTGGGTCGAGTGCCAACTCTTGATTGGATGTACACCCCATCATAGCTAGGCACAACATTAAAATAACTCGAAATTGCATAAACTGTTTTTCTTACGTTAAGCGTCTGTTTTTCATATTAAAACACTTCGCATCAATAAACGCCATACGTTGGCAGAAGCTTGTTTAGAGTGATTTGTGCAGTGAGGCTTAACGATAGGTTGATATCTTGAGATGGGGCTCGCTATTCACAGATGGGGCTCTAACTCCTTGTTCAGAAGTTAGAGCCGACATTGGAGGGTGATTATCGAATTGGGTTCAGTGAATTAAGCAACAACGTCTTGTGGAGGTGTGCCTTCGCAGTTAGAAACGACGGCATCAATTTGGATTAAAGCATTCATAGGAATCTCTGAAACCCCTACCACCGTTCTTGCCGGTAAGTCAGCATTAAAGAACGCAGTGTAGATCTCGTTTACCGCATCAATATCTGAAATATCCTTAAGCTGAATATTAATTTTCACCGTATCGTCCATGCTGTGGTCAACACTTTCAATGATCGCCTTAATATTCTTAAGGCACTGTTCAGCTTGCTCTTTTACACCACCAGCAACCATTTCATTGGTTTTCGGATCTACAGGCAGTTGACCTGAAATATGGTTGTAGTGAGAGAAAGCAACGGTGTGCGAATAAGCCATGAAAGGTGCATCAACCGTATTATTAGCTTCAATAACCAACAAGCGAGTGTCTTCTGGCAATTGTGGCGGTGTGCCATCGCCATGTGAAACGGATGTATCGATTTGAATTAAAGCGCCCATTGGTAGTTCAGCGGCATTAACAACCGTTCGTGCTGGTACATAACTAGGGAAGAACTTAGCGCAAACTTCATTTACCTTTTCTGCATCTTCAACATTCTTAAGGTAAATAGTGGTTTTAACCACGTCATTCATAACATGACCGATGCTCTCTAGAATCGTTTTAATATTTGCTAAACATTGTGTCGTTTGTTCTGTGATACCACCTGAAACCAACTCACCTGTATTTACATCGATAGGCAATTGAGCCGAAAGGTTGTTGTAGTGAGAAAAAGCCGCAGTTTGCGTCGATACAGTACTTTGAGGCGCATTATCCGTGTTTCTTGATACCTTCACTAGCGCGCAAGGTGCTTGTGGTTTAGTGCCTTCGCCGTTTGAAATTAGCGCATCCATTTGAACTAAAGCGTCACTGCTTGGCAGCGCAGCTACACCCACTACGGTACGTGTAGGCAGGCTGTTGTTAAAGAAGCTTTTGTAAACTTCATCAATAGCATCGATATCAGATATATTCTTAACGAAAACATTAATCTTCACAACATCACCCATAACATGGTCGATGCTTTCAACAATGGCCTTAATATTATTTAAGCATTGTGCTGCTTGGTCTTTAATATCACCAATCACAACTTCACCTGTTTTAGGGTCGACAGGTAATTGAGCTGAAAAGTTATTATAATGAGAAAAAGCGACCGTTTGTGTAGATACAGAATTTGTTGGTGCGTTTTCAGTATTTCTTGAAACTTTAATAATATCGCTACTCATCGGAATTATCCTTTTAATAATATAGGAATACGTATTTAAATTTAATAACCGTATTAGAAAGAATGATTAAAGTAGCGGCATGTTAAGCGAATTATTTTTAGGTAAACGTGATATTCATCAGACTATCACTTGGCTACAAATCAGTGAATTACAGAATAATTAGTCATCGAGCGACTAATTATCCGTAAAAAGAGGCTTTATCGAGTGCCAAATTATCTTTATTTTTTAGTCTATTCAATAATTCTGAA
>NZ_JAPPTM010000034.1:0-36180 GCF_027587105.1 Vibrio sp. RW | reverse complement strand
ATAAAAAAGGGGGGGGCTTATCCGCAGAAGCGCTGACAGAAAAAGACAAGCGCGATATCGTAACAGCAGCACAAATCAAAGTAGATTACCTAGCGGTGTCTTTCCCTCGCAATGGCGAAGATATGCATTACGCGCGTCGACTCGCACATGAAGCCGGCTTAGAAGCGCATCTTGTGGCTAAAGTGGAACGAGCAGAGACGGTAGCCACTATTGAGAACATGGATGACATCATAATGGCCTCAGATGTGGTCATGGTGGCCCGTGGTGACCTAGGAGTAGAGATTGGTGACCCAGAGTTGGTTGGAGTACAAAAACAGCTTATACGTCGTGCAGGGGCGCTTAACCGAACAGTGATCACCGCGACTCAGATGATGGAGTCGATGATCTCCGCTCCAATGCCAACTCGGGCAGAAGTCATGGATGTAGCGAATGCCGTACTTGATGGGACGGATGCCGTGATGCTTTCCGGTGAAACAGCAGCAGGCGATTACCCAGTCGAAACGGTGAAATCAATGGCAGAAGTCTGTATTGGCGCTGAAAAGATGGCGGGTATTAACAACCACTCTAATTACCGTCTTGATCGTACCTTTGTAACAGCGGAAGAAACCGTTTCGATGGCGACTATTTATTCTGCGAACCATATGGAAGGAATTAAGGGCGTGGTCACTCTCACTGAGTCCGGACGCACAGCACTGATGATGTCACGCCTCAGCGCCGATATGCCTATCTACGCACTATCTCGTAACGAAAGCACACTTAACCGTTGCACATTGTACAGAGGGGTTACCCCAATCTACTTTGAAACAGAAGCCAAAGACAGCCTTGATATTGCGCTCTCTACGCTCGCCTGCTTGAAAGAAAAAGGATATCTCACATGTGGCGATCTAGTGATCATCACGCAAGGGGACATTATGGATGTCGCCGGATCGACAAACTGTATGAGAATTCTGCCTGTAACCTAACTCTAAAACCTTCAAGTTTGTTCAATCATCTAAAGCCCGAAGGCTAACTATTCAGTGTTTAAAGTTTTGGCTTTCGAGAGCAAATAAAAAGAAAGGGTTATCGGACCAAGTTCAATAACCCTTTTCATTTCAAAAACTTTTCTACAAGTATTATTTTCCGGCAGCACCGGTTACCAAATGTGGCGTATGTGAGCTACGAGCGTTGTCAGTGGAAGAATAAGTTTCAACAAAACGATATCCAGCTTCTAACCCCAATTCGTAATCATGCAGTAAATCATCTTTATGACTCATTAATGAGCTCGATTTAAGCGTTTGACTAGGTGCTATCTGAACCACAAAAGTATCATCGGGAGGTGAGTTAAGGAAGTTCTGAGTCAGCGAGTAAGTCTGGTAATGAACCATCAACATATCAGCTAATCCTGAATCAAATTTATCACCAATCAAATGACTTAAACGATAGATATCATCAGCACCAAATAACCATCGACCGCCATTTAGAAGGTCTAAATGTACCCTATCTCTCTTTTGTTCTTTTGAGCTCAAGATTTGTTGTTGAAAAAACGATGTCCAATCGGTTTTCCATTGGTCCACTTTTTGTTGCCAATGACCGTGAACGTTATTAAACGGACCGCGAAACCATTCAAGTTCTTCTAAAGATAGTAGCGCCTTATTTTTTACAGGTAAAATTGGCTTGCTATGGACCGGGTTTAGTTCAAACGCAGGCTCAGTTCTAATTACGACGATAGAACGAGCATTGCGGCGCCAAGCTTCTTGTACAGGAATAGATGCTGACACACCACCATCCACATAAGAACCATTGCCAATACGTATTTCATCGTTATATAGGCGTGGAATGGCGCACGTGGCAACCATTACCTTGTACCAGTCTTCACTTAATACAGGAAAATAGTAATCTTGAAGATCTTTCGAATCGGTGACCGCGGCAAAGAGTTGACGATCACCCAACGTTTGTCTTCCCAAATCAAGGTCGAGCTTATATGGATAGGCCATAATTTTCTCTAAGGCCCACTCTAACCCCAACTTTTTTCGATGTCGTATATAAGAAAATAGGTTAAAGAACTCTGGAGAAGTAGTGAGTTCGAGGACAAAAGAACGACTTAAGCCTTTATTGCGACATAGGTAAGCGCATAAATTGAGAGCGCCAGCAGAAGTGCCAAAAAACTCATCGAAAGGGTCAAAGTTAGAAATCAGGAACGCATCCAGTACCCCTGAGGTGAAAATGCCTCTCTGCCCGCCCCCTTGAGCAACCAGTGCAGTTTTTCCAGCAATAAACTTAGCGTAGTAATCCAAATTTATTGCTGTATCAATATTGGTTATAATACCACTATTCATTTATTCCCTGAGTATAAAACCCGGCCCCTCCACAAATAGTATTAACTACCAATTGCGATAAAGCCGAATGAAAGAATGATTGTGTAAATTAACACTGTTATTTGTAGGGCGTTTTTCAGATTATGGTCCATAGACACCTCTGGCTTATTATTAATTTGTCGAGTCACTGTTTAATTATTATCAGGTGTGTGAAGTATCTTCAAGAATCGTCGAAATTAGTCGCACAATATTGATGTAACCATCACAATTAGTAAGTGTATGGATAAGGATATACTCATGAATAACAAAGCAAATATGATGGCGCTTATTGCGCTTTTCTCCGTATCGAGTGTGTATGCTTCGCCGGAGATCATCATTACCCCGATGGTGGGTTATACCGGTGGTGGTAGTGTCGAAGACCAGGATGGTAAAACCTACGACATGAAACCGTCTGAAAACTACACCTTTGCGATTGAAACGCCACTTGATAAAGGTCGCATCGGCTTTTTCTATTCTAACCAGAGCTCAGAGCTAGAAAAACTCAACCTAAGCTCCTCAATTCAATACCTACACTTTCAAAGCAGTATTTACTACCCTGCTTCTCCGGTGTTGTCTGGGTACCTAGGTTTGGGGATCGGTGCATCTTACGTGGATGTAGACTGGGCGAAAGATAAATTTGGATTCTCAACCTCTATCTTTGGTGGCTTAGAGTACAAATTTAGTGACCGCTTAGCACTTAACACTCAAGTGCGTTGGCTAGGTACTGTGGTCGACAACGACACGTCTGGAGTTTGTAACGTACCCAGCACGGGGCAAGACTGTATTATCCGATTTGATACCGATTGGATGAACCAATTCCAAGCCAATGTCGGACTGAGCTTTACTTTCTAAACCAAACCGTTTTAAGCCACGCTTTCTAGGCTACTCAGTTCGCATGAGGCATAAAGACCTAACAAAACAAAAAAGCCAACTTCATGCGATGCTGGCTTTTTTACTATAAAAACAGTTTAAGTTCACTTTAGAACTTATAGGTGACACCCAGAGCACCGCCGACTTGCAACTCGACGCCTTTGTACATGTCTAGCTCAGGGTGAACTTGTGCGTAAGCATTCCAACCTTCGTAAAAATTAACTTTCACTCCTAACGGTACTCTTAAACCAAAATCGTCATTCCATTCAGCCCAAGCACCTGCACCTACGTACCAATTTAACGGAACTTCCGTTTTAAACTGACCACGTTTCCAAATGTAGTCGAATGCCGCGCCGTTGTTACCAACGGTTGCACGGTACTTCTGATCAAACTCAACAACGACACTCAGGTCTTGGTCAATGGCGAGACCAACTTCTAAATCTGGAGCTTCAGAAGCATGAGCAAACGAGGCTCCGCTGCAGCACATAAGGCCGAACAAGTAACGATGTTTCATAATATTCTCAGAATGTGTTTAAAAACGGTAGATTACTTAAATCACAACGGATGTTGTCATCATAAAGTTAAAGATAAGAGGTCCCCAAAGCGGGTAATCGAGCATCAGAACATCGAGCTGAACGATAACCGATTGAGTGGAAAAGAATAAGTGCAGGAAGAGCTTTCATAAGGCGGAAAACAAAAAAGGAGGCCTCTCGGCCTCCTTTCAATTTATTGAATCAGTGAATTAACCGTTGTTACGGATCCACTCATCCATGTCTGTCTTAAGATTGTCAGACTTAGTACCGAAGATAGCTTGAACGCCACCAGAAACAACAACAACACCTGCAGCGCCTAGTTTCTTCAGTTTGTCTTGGTCAACAACTGCTGTATCAGCAACTGCAACACGTAGACGAGTAATACAAGCGTCAAGACCCGTGATGTTCGCTTTACCACCGAAGGCAGCAACTAGCTCACCAGCAAGTTCAGAACCAGTTGCAACTGACTCTTCTTCAGACTCGTCTTCACGACCTGGAGTTTTAAGGTCTAGAGCTTTAATCACGGTGCGGAATACAATGTAGTAAACAACCGCATAAACAAGGCCAAGCCCAACAAGAAGAAGCATATTCTCAGCGCGTGGAGATTGAACGACAAAGTCAATGAAACCATTTGAGAATGTGTGGCCGTGAACAACACCTAGTGCGTTAGTTAGCATGTATGCAACACCAGCAAGTACAGCGTGGATAGCATAAAGCACTGGAGCAACAAATAGGAATGCAAATTCAATCGGTTCTGTAATACCAGTAAGGAATGAAGTTAACGCAGCAGAAGCCATGATACCCATTACTTTAGCGCGGTTTTCAGGTTTTGCTGCATGTGCAATTGCAACTGCAGCAGCAGGAAGACCGAACATTTTGAATAAGTAACCACCAGCTAGTTGACCGAAACCATTACCAGCAGCGCGAGATGCGTCATCAGCAGTAAGGAAACAAGTCATGATACCATTTACTTGCTCACCAGCGTTGTTCACACAAGAACCCGCTTCGTAGAAGAATGGTACGTTCCAGATATGGTGAAGACCAAAAGGAATAAGAGAACGTTCGATTACACCGTAGATACCAAATGCCATTACTGGGTTTTGGTTTGCAGCCCAATCAGAGAATGTCGCAATTGCGCCACCGATTGGAGGCCAAATTACAGAAAGAACTAAACCTAGAGCGATAGATACAAAACCAGTAACGATTGGCACTGCACGCTTACCAGCGAAGAAGCCTAGGTATTCTGGAAGTTGAATACGGTAGAACTTGTTGAAAGCCCAACCTGCAACACCACCAGCAAGGATACCACCAAGTACACCAGTCTCAATGCCATCAACACCCATTACCGTTGCCATTACTTTTAATGTAGCAACCATAATGCCGTAACCAACAACAGCAGCAAGGCCAGCTACACCGTCATTGTTTGTAAAACCAAGTGCAGTACCAACAGCAAATAGCAGAGCCATTTGACCAAAGACTGAACCACCTGCTTGTTCCATTAAGTGAGAAAGCACTTCTGGAAGAAAACTAAAGTTTGCTGCGCCGACACCTAGCAAAATACCCGCAACCGGAAGAACTGATACTGGTAGCATCAGAGCCTTACCGACTTTTTGCAAGTTGGCAAAAAGGTTCTTAAACATGTTTATGCTCCTGATAAAGATAAAATAATTATATGGGTTCTAACGGCACACCCCCGTAGCCTATATGTTAGCACCCCGCGAAAATGTAACCATGTATTGCATTATATTTTCTGCCGCTAAATATATATTGATGGGTAACTAACTTTCTAGTCACTTACGAAATTTAGTTTCAAAACACGTCTTGGATCACATGTCAAATCTAGAAATGAAATGCTTTTCAACTATACAAGCAATTGAAATATAAGAATTTATTTTAACACCCCTATTATTTTACTAAGTGAATAAAATAAAGGTAAATGTTATTTTTAGTAACAAAATTACAAATACTATAAATAACGCTCTCAAGTTCAACATAATTAGTAAACATTAAAAAAAAACGCACTTTTGGTGATCAAAAACACAAAAAGGGAGCTTTTGCTCCCTTTTATTTACTGACCTAGTTTTTTATCGCAAAAAAAGTTTCTGATAATTTTTGGTTGTTTGTTCAGCAACCTCTTTCATCGATAAACCTTTCAACTGCGCAATATAGGCAGCCACTTCTACGACATATGCGGGCTGATTCTGTTTACCACGATATGGAATGGGTGCCAAGTATGGAGAATCCGTCTCGATCAGTAACCTGTCTAGTGGTAGGTTCTTAACAACTTCTTTAAGTTCTGTAGCCTGCTTAAAGGTCACAATACCTGAAATTGAGATATAGAAGCCTAACTCCATTGCCGCTTCAGCGAACGCTTGATCTTCGGTAAAGCAGTGAATCACACCACCACACTTCTCTGCGCCACCATCACGTAAAATAGCAAGAGTATCTTCACGCGCGTTACGTGTATGGATGATCAAAGGCTTATTAAGCTCTACGGCCAACGCAACATGCTGTTTAAATCTCAGCTGTTGTAACTCAGCCGTCTCAGGTTGATAGTGGTAATCTAGGCCTGTCTCACCAATCGCTACTACTTTTGGGTTGCTCGCGTATTCACGCATTCTCTCGAAACAGAAATCACTCTCTACATCGAGAGGATGAACGCCACAAGAGGCTTTAACGTTATCAAACGGCGAGATCATCTCGAGCATATTTTCAAACGAATCCAGTGTCACACCAACAGACAGCAGCTGGTCTACGTTTGCTGCTTTCGCCTTGTTCACAACGTCTTCTACACTTGTGTGTAAATCTTGATAATCCAGTTTGTCTAAATGACAGTGGGAATCTACGAACATGTTTCCTCGCAAGTGGCTATCAGCCAATTCATTATGAGTAGCTCCATATTGAGCCCAGGGTGTTGCTTTAACTGCTCAATCAATATAAGCAGTTTATTCGATGCAACGTAAGCACTTTGGTAAGACATCACTTCAACCAGTGCTTTCGCGCTAGGTGTCACGGCTTGATTGACCAAGCCAAAGTGAAGCTTCTGTACATCCGACAGTAGATGCCATAGCCAACCCAATTGAATCAAAGGATCTTTGCTAAGCTCTGTAGAGAACTTTAACATGTCAGGTTGAGTTCCCTTGATGACATTTACAAAGCCATCGAGCACTTTTGTTGAGGCTTCAACGCCACCTTGCCCAAACATCGCTTTTGCTTTTAAAGGTGCATTGCCATTAAGAGCTAAAATATACTGCGGAACCGCTTTACCGACTTCACCATCTAACCACGCCGATCCTACCTCCAATTGTGGGCTAACAACATTAAACTGTTGGCAACGGCTTAGGATGGTAGGCATTAAACGATTACTACTACGCGTTGAAAGAATAAAAATACAATTACTCGAAGGTTCTTCTAATGTTTTCAAAAGCGCGTTCGACGCAGATTCGTTCATTGATTCAGCGGGATCAAGCAAGATGACTCGTAAACCACCCAACTGAGAAGACTCTTGGGCCCAGCGGTTACTCGCACGCACTTGGTCAACTGTTATCGACTTACCTTCTTTCTCAGGCGCAATCACGTGGAAATCAGGATGACTTCCCGATTTCATCAGTTCACAACTATGACAAAACCCGCAAGACTCACTTTCGTAGTTAGTACACATTAATGCCGCGGTAAGCTGTTCAATCAACGCATCAACGCCAAGCCCTTCTGGTGAATTAACAATCACCGAATTAGGAAAACGCTCAGCATCGAGACTTTTTTTCCACTCACTCCATACGGGAGTGAGCCAAGAATACACTTCAGCCATGACCACCTACTGTTTGTCGAGCCAAGCACTAAGCGCTTGTTTAATATCGTCAGCCACTTGCTCTATCTCTTGTTGTGCATTAATAACAAGAACCGTTTCGTCTTGCGCTGCAATCTCTAGGTAACGCTCACGAGTACGGTCGAAGAATGAGATATCCATCTTTTCGATTCTATCTAGCTCACCACGACCTCGAGCACGCTCAAGCCCTACTCGAGGGTCTAAGTCCAAGTATAAGGTGAGATCTGGCTTAAAGCCGCCCAGCGTGGTTGCTTTCAGTGATTCCATAGTAGTGCGTGCTATCTGACGACCACCACCTTGATAAGCCTGAGAAGACATATCGTGGCGATCACCCAATACCCATTGACCACTGTCGAGTGCTGGCTTGATAACGTTCTCTACTAATTGAACGCGTGCTGCGTACATCAGCAGTAATTCAGTCATATCTTGAAGCTTCTCGCCTTCGTGTTCTTCTTTCACTAATGAACGCATTTTTTCAGCTAAGACTGTTCCACCCGGCTCCCGAGTATTAACAATGTCTTCGACACCCGATGCTTTTAATGTTTCAACGATGGCTTTAATTGCTGTACTTTTTCCTGCGCCTTCAAGGCCTTCAACCACGATAAATTTCGACTGATTCATAATTTTTCTTTATTTATTTTTTCTTAATTGTTTTAAGTAAGCTCGCACGGCACGGTTATGCTCTGTCAAACTCTTCGAAAATACGTGACCGCCCGTTCCACTCGCAACAAAATACAGGTAGTTGCTCTTCTCTGGATTCAGAGCTGCATGAATAGATGCTTGGCCCGCCATGGCGATAGGCGTTGGTGGCAAACCACTCATTGTATAAGTGTTGTATGGTGTTGGCGTCCGTAAATCTTTCTTACGAATGTTACCTTTGTAGCTATCGCCCATACCGTAAATAACCGTAGGATCTGTTTGTAGACGCATACGCTTGTTCAAGCGATTAACGAACACAGAAGACACACGCTCACGCTCAGAAGCAACAGCAGTCTCTTTCTCGATGATAGATGCAAGAATCAGAGCTTCATAAGGTGACTTAAGAGGCAGTTTTTCGGCTCTGTTTTCCCATTCGTCATTCACCACGTTCATGAGGTCGCGATGAGCACGCTTCAGCAAATCTAAATCGGTCGTACCGTAGGTATAATGATAAGTCTCCGCTAAGAAAAGACCTTCTAGCTTTTCATTTTCAACGCCCAGTTTTTCAGCAATCTCTTTTTCAGAAACACCACCTAGCGTTTGTTGGATGAATTCATTGTCTTTTAGCTGCACAAGCCATTCATCAAAGCGACTGCCTTCAACGAAGGTAATCGTGAATTGGTGCTCTTTACCCTCAACAAGCACTTGTAGCGCCTGCTCTAGAGTCAACCCCGGTTCTAGCAGAAATGTACCCGCTTTTACGTCAACCAGCTCAGGATGTAACTTACGGATTAATTTCTCGTAAGGAGAAGCCTCAAATAGCCCCTCATTTATCAACTGTGCCAGAACACGATTAAAGCTGATGCCTGAAGCAACGGTTACGACCTGTGTTTTTTCTAATTGGATGACTTGTTTCAGGTTATCTTGCGCTTGGTTATAAACATAAAACCCAGCAGCGCCCGCTGCGATTAGGCACAAGATAATAAAAATAAATAACTTTTTGATCACGAGTTTAGTTGTCCTTGAAGGCTACGAGTAACGGTTCCAATGTTAAATTGGGTTTCACTAATACGGGTAACGGGGGCAATCCCTAAAATGGAGTTGGTCATGAAAACCTCATCAGCTTGCATGAGTTGAGATAAGCAGTAGTTACTCATAGTAACGGAAAATTCAGCTTGATTCAGTGCAGTTAACACTTGCTTACGCATAACACCAGCGACGCCACTTTGCGTTAGTTGAGGTGTGTGAATCGTCTGCCCTTTCCGCCAAAACAGGTTAGCCACGGTGGTTTCAATGACATTGCCAGAGATATCAAGCACCACACCATCAACTTCATTAGCTTGATCCATTTCATCTTTCATCAAGATCTGCTCGAGGCGATTATTGTGCTTATGCCCAGCAAGCAGTGGGCTCAAACCCAACGCTTGTTGGCACACACCGAGTTCAACACCAGAGTCTTGCCACGTTGAATAATGGCTTGGGAAATCAAACGTACTAATGGTGACCGTAGGTTTAGCGATATTCTTCGCGCTATAGCCCCTGCCACCAGAGCCGCGACTAACGTGCAGCTTTATCCCTGCTTTGTCCCTATGAGGCTTGTTTGTATTATGGAGGTTCTTTGTTCCATGGGTACCGTTGTGTTGGATGTATTGAAGTGCACTATTGATCCAAACATTAACCACATCCCAATCAAGAGTAGAAATGCGTAACACTTTCAGGCATTCATCGACACGACGTTGATGATCGTGAAAATGTTGAATTTGACCACCTAGGACAAGCATTGTCGTAAAACAGCCGTCTCCGTACTGAAACGAGCGATCCAAAATATCGATAGTTTGCTGGCTTTGTCCATCAACCCAAAACATGTTTTTCCCCATAAAAAGAAACGGCTCAATGCTAAAGCATCAAGCCGTTTAAAAACAAGTCTAATTGTGACTATCTACGAGTGTTTATGTCTTTAATAAGATGATTAAATCTTTTTGAAGATCAAACAGCCGTTTGTACCACCAAACCCGAATGAGTTACATGCAGCATATTCCATGCCGCTCACTTTACGCGCAGTGTGAGGTACTAAGTCAATATCTAAACCTTCTTCAGGATCATCTAGGTTTATTGTTGGTGGAACAATTTGATCAATTAGAGACATCGCTGTGATGATAGCTTCAGCAGAGCCTGCAGCACCTAAAAGGTGGCCTGTCATTGATTTCGTAGAAGAAACCAAGACTTGCTTACTACCTGCTTCGCCTAAAGCACGTTTGATGCCCTTCACTTCCGCTACGTCACCGGCAGGAGTCGAGGTACCGTGAGCATTTACATAACCGATTTGTTCACCAGTAATGCCTGCATCACGCATAGCCGCTTCCATTGCTAGTGCACCACCAGAGCCATCTTCACTTGGAGATGTCATGTGGTAAGCGTCACCCGACATACCGAAGCCAACTAGCTCACAGTAAATCTTAGCACCACGAGCTTTCGCATGTTCGTACTCTTCAAGAACCATCATGCCAGCACCGTCACCAAGAACGAAGCCATCACGGCCTTTGTCCCATGGACGAGAAGCTTTTTGAGGCTCATCGTTACGAGTAGACAGTGCTTTAGCCGCACCAAAACCGCCCATACCTAACGGTGTCGACGCTTTTTCAGCACCACCTGCTAGCATTGCGTCAGCATCGCCGTATGCAATCATACGAGCCGCGTGACCAATGTTATGTAGGCCAGTCGTACATGCAGTAGAGATCGCGATGTTTGGACCGCGTAGGCCACGCATGATAGACATGTGACCTGCAATCATATTCACGATCGTCGACGGAACGAAAAACGGACTGATTTTACGAGGGCCTTTTTCAGTGAGGGCTTGGTGACCGGCTTCGATCAAACCAAGACCACCAATACCAGAACCGATTGCAACGCCAACACGTGGAGCGTTTTCTTCAGTAATAGCTAGGGCTGAATCATCTAAAGCTTGAATACCTGCTGCGACGCCGTACTGGATGAACAAGTCCATCTTACGAGCATCTTTTTTAGTCATATACTCTTCGCAGTTAAAGTCTTTAACTAGACCTGCAAAACGAGTTGAGAAATTGGTTGCATCAAAATGGTCGATATTAACGATACCACTTTGACCAGCGAGCAGGGCTTTCCAAGAAGATTCTACAGTGTTGCCTACCGGTGACAACATACCCATGCCAGTGACAACTACACGACGCTTGGACACGATTTTACACTCCGGAGATTGAGGTGATTTAAGATGAGGATAGATGAGTTAGATAAAACACAGGCGGTCGAGGTGACCGCCTGGGAGAGATTATTACTGAGCGCTAGTTACGTAATCGATAGCTGCTTGAACAGTAGTAATTTTCTCAGCTTCTTCATCTGGGATTTCAGTGTCGAATTCTTCTTCTAGAGCCATTACTAGCTCAACTGTGTCTAGAGAATCTGCACCTAGGTCATCAACGAAAGAAGCTTCGTTTTTAACTTCAGCTTCGTCTACACCTAGCTGTTCAACAATGATTTTCTTTACGCGTTCTTCGAGGTTGCTCATTTTTTCTTTTCCTTTACAGAGTTCGCTTTATGCGATGTTTTCCGTAGTTTATTCAATCTATTGAAAGTTGCAAGGTCAACTTTTCTGGTCAAACCACAATTTTCACGATTTTAACCGAAATTACGTATGATCTTGACTTAAATCATGCACAAATGTTGCACATAATTTACACCATGTACATACCGCCATTGACGTGAAGTGTTTCACCTGTGATATAAGCTGCCGCAGGTGACGCCAAAAATACCACAGCTTCAGCGATTTCGCGAGGGTCACCTAATCGACCTGCTGGTACATTCGCCAAAGTTGCTGCACGTTGGTCATCATTTAGCGCTTTAGTCATATCAGTTTCGATGAAACCTGGAGCAACAGTGTTCACTGTAACGCCACGAGATGCAACTTCACGAGCCATTGATTTAGTAAAACCAATTACACCAGCTTTAGCAGCAGCGTAGTTAGCTTGACCAGCGTTACCCATAGTACCTACTACAGAACCAACGTTAACGATACGGCCTTGACGCTTCTTCATCATGCCACGCAATACAGCTTTAGACATGCGGAAGATAGGCGTTAGGTTAGTATCGATGATGTCATTCCATTCGTCGTCTTTCATACGCATCAGTAGGTTATCACGGGTGATACCTGCGTTGTTAACTAGAATGTCAATCGCACCGAATTCATCGTTGATGGTTTTCAGTGTAGCAGCAATTGAGTCAGTATCCGTTACATTAAGAGCAAGACCTTTACCGTTCTCACCAAGGTACTCGCTGATTGCAGCTGCGCCGCCTTCAGATGTCGCAGTACCGATAACTTTAGCACCACGCTCAACTAAAAGTTCAGCGATTGCACGACCGATGCCACGGCTTGCGCCTGTAACGAGTGCAACTTTGCCTTCTAAATTCATCATAACTTCTCTATTATGTGGTTAATTACTTAGCAGCTTCTAGTGATGCAGTATCATTAACTGCAGCAGCTGTCATAGTTTTTACGATTCGTTTTGTTAGACCAGTAAGAACTTTACCTGGGCCTAATTCTAGTAGCTTCTCAACGCCTTGCTCGTTCATTGCTTGTACGCCTTCAGTCCAACGAACTGGGCTGTATAGCTGACGAACAAGTGCGTCTTTGATTTTTGCAGGGTCTGTTTCAGCAATAACATCCACGTTATTGATAACAGGCAGTGCAGGCGCATTGAATTCTAGCGCTTCTAGAGCAACTGCTAGCTTGTCTGCTGCAGGTTTCATCAGTGCACAGTGAGACGGCACAGAAACAGGTAAAGGAAGTGCACGCTTAGCGCCCGCTTCTTTACAAAGTGCACCAGCACGCTCTACTGCTGCTTTGTTACCTGCGATAACAACTTGGCCAGGAGAGTTAAAGTTAACTGGCGACACAACTTCGTCTTGCGCAGCGTCTTCACACGCTTTAGCAATCGCTTCATCATCTAGACCGATGATTGCGTACATTGCGCCAACCCCCGCAGGAACAGCTTCTTGCATCAGTTGACCACGTAGTTCAACCAGCTTGATCGCTTCTTTAAAGTCGATAACGCCAGCACATACGAGTGCAGAGTATTCGCCTAGGCTGTGGCCTGCTAGGTTTACAGGTTGCTCTAAACCAAGCTCTTGCCATACACGCCAAATTGCAACAGACGCTGTTAGTAGAGCCGGTTGAGTGCGGAAAGTTTCATTTAGATTTTCTACTGGACCCTCTTGGACCAATGCCCATAGATCGTAACCAAGTGCTTCTGAAGCTTCAGAAAATGTCTGTTTAACAACATCATACTGTTCGCCCAGGTCAGCAAGCATACCAATAGCTTGAGAGCCTTGGCCTGGGAATACGATAGCAAACTTGCTCATTGTAATTTTCCTTTAAGCAAAGCAAAAAATTGAATAAGGCACATAAGTTATGTGCCTTGTTTGTTGATTATCGCTTGGGGTTAGAATCTAACTAACGCAGAACCCCAAGTGAAGCCACCGCCAAATGCTTCAAGTAGAAGCGTTTGACCACGTTTAATTCGCCCATCGCGAACAGCCTCATCGAGTGCTGTTGGTACGGTAGCTGCCGATGTATTACCGTGCTTATCAAGGGTAATCACCACTTGATCCAGTGACATCGTCAGCTTTTTAGCGGTTGCTGAGATAATACGGTAATTCGCTTGGTGTGGAACTAACCAATCAAGCTCTGACTTATCCATATTATTCGCCGCTAATGTGTCTTTAACTAGCTTAGAAAGCTGAGTTACCGCCACTTTGAATACTTCGTTGCCCGCCATGTGCAGCCATTTGTCTGCATCACCGCCACGCTCTGGTACTTCTAAACTTAGAAGCTCACCGTATTTACCATCAGAGTAAATGTGAGTAGATAAAATACCTGGCTCTTCGCTTGCGCCTACAACCACCGCGCCTGCTGCATCACCGAATAGGATGATAGTAGAGCGGTCAGTCGGATCACAGGTTTTTGACAGTGCATCCGCACCAATTACCAAAACGTTCTTGCACATGCCAGTCTTGATATGTTGATCAGCAACAGACAATGCATAGACAAAGCCAGAGCATGCCGCAGCCAAATCAAACGCAGGGCAGCCTTTAATACCAAGCTTACCTTGTACCTGACATGCCGAAGACGGGAATGTGTGGCTACTGCTGGTTGTCGCAACGATGATTAAATCAATATCTTCTTTGTCGATACCCGCCATATCAATGGCATTCTCAGCAGCGTAGAACGCCATATCCGCAACGGTTTCATTTTCCGCTGAAATACGACGCTCTTTAATGCCTGTTCTAGCAACGATCCACTCATCGCTAGTCTCTACCATTTTCTCTAAGTCTGCGTTAGTGCGCACCTGAGATGGCAAGTAGCTGCCAGTACCTAAAATTTTGCTATACATGAAGACTAATAATGCCTCTCGAGTAAAACCGCTTCCAAACGATCGCTAATGCGGCTGGGGACTTGTCGTTTGACCTCGTGTACTGCTTCACCAATCGCGTTGACGACTGCAGACACATCAGCACTTCCATGACTTTTAATGACAATGCCGCGCAATCCTAACAAACTTGCGCCGTTATACTGGTCGGGGTTCAAGGTTTTTAATTCAGTAAATAGCTCAGAAAACAGCATTCTGGCAATCCAACCCTTTATTGTTGAAGCCATCATGCGCGTTTTTAGCTTATCAATAAAGAGCTGAGCCGTACCTTCGCACGTTTTTAAGCAGACATTGCCCACAAAACCATCACATACGACGACATCAGCAGAATCTTGAAGTAATTGATTACCTTCAATATAGCCTATGAAGTTCACGGATTGAGTATTAGCCAACATTTCGGCGCATCGTTTTACAAGGTCGTTGCCTTTAATTTCTTCTGCACCAATATTCAAAATAGCGACGCGTGGCGCGCGACCTAAATGTTGTTCTGCTAATGCACTGCCCATGACAGCAAACTGAAACAGTGAATCCGCATCACTAGATACGTTCGCTCCTAAGTCAA
This sequence comes from Vibrio sp. RW, assembly GCF_027587105.1. Classification (NCBI taxonomy): domain Bacteria; kingdom Pseudomonadati; phylum Pseudomonadota; class Gammaproteobacteria; order Vibrionales; family Vibrionaceae; genus Vibrio; species Vibrio sp. RW. The sequence continues at coordinate 20,959 of NZ_JAPPTM010000034.1, read as the reverse complement.
GCATCCACGTCCGGTTACCAGAGGCAGTAGGCAAAGCGGAAACCAATGCAGGCCTATCAATACCGGGCAGAAGTTTGAGTCGAAAACGAGACAAAGCCATCAATGCGCCAGTGTTACCACCACTCACACAAGCATTAGCCTGTGATTCGGCAACCAGATCGATAGCGACACGCATAGAACTACCCTGACTATTACGTAAAGCTAGTGAAGGTTTTTCAGAATTGGAGATAACTCGATCACAATGCTGGATACTCAAACGAGAATCAGGCATTCGACCTAATGAAGATAGTTGAGATGTGATCGCGTTTTGATCACCTATGAGAATGACTTTTAGCTCTGGGAAAGACGACAGTGCCTGCACGGCGGCAGGCACTGTAACACGAGGACCGAAGTCCCCGCCCATTGCATCAAGCGCAACGGTTAGATTTTGCAAAGGTCAACCTTACTTGTTGATAACCTTTTTGCCGCGGTAGAAACCTTCGGCAGTCACGTTGTGACGTAGGTGAGTTTCACCTGAAGTTGCGTCTACAGAAAGTGCAGCTGTAGTTAGCGCATCGTGTGAACGACGCATGCCACGCATTGAACGTGATTTCTTGCTCTTTTGTACGGCCATTGACCCTACTCCTATGTAAATTCTTAAAGATACTTATTTGTTAATAAGTTACTTCTTCAAGTTTTTTAAAACATCAAATGGATTCGGCTTTTTGTCTTCCTCAATTTCTTCAGGAAGTTCACCAAACACCAAGTTATTTGAGTTAACGCTACATTTCGCATCGTCGTGCATTGCTATTTGTGGCAATCCAAGGATGAACTCGTCTTCAACTAATTGAATCAGGTCTAACTCACCGTACTCGTTCAGATCTACCAAATCGTACTCTTCCGGTGCTTCTTCTTCACTTTTCTCACTGTAAACAGGAGTATAAGTAAATTGGACATCGCACTCATGTGCGAAAACCTCATTACAACGTTGACACTCTAAATCGACTTCGACGTTAGCTTTACCAGAGATAACGACTAATCGTTGTTCATCAAGCCCAAATGACATTGAGACTTGCGCGTCACGTTTTACGCCTTCAGTTGCTTCAGTTAAACGCTTTAAAAGACTGACTTGAATGATGCCATTCATATCCAGTCGTTTTTGAGCCGTTCTTGCCGGATCAACTGTACGCGGTATTTTTTCCTTTTGCATAGGGCGCGAATCTTATCTTCCAAATCGTGTTTAGTCAAAGGAAATGGCAAAAAAAATGTACTTTCCTGCCTTTCCTATTCAGAGCATTATGAATAGCAGGACAAGTTACGTTATCCTGAGATAAATGCTTCCTTGAATTGTAAATTAAAATGAGAAATTACCAACTAGTTTTAGCCTCTACATCACCATTTAGGCAAGAGGTCCTCGAAAAACTACGGTTAAGCTTCATTGCCGCTAAACCAGACTGCGATGAAACGCCGCTTTCAAATGAGACACCTCAACAGTTAGTGATGCGCCTTGCCGAGACCAAAGCTAAGTCTTGTGCTGTGGAGCAACCTAGCTTAGTCATCGGTTCTGATCAGGTTTGTGTGATTGACGGAGAGATCATTGGTAAGCCACACACTCGTGAAAAAGCAATTGAGCAGTTATCTCGTCAAAGCGGTAAAAGCATTACTTTCTATACAGGGATAACTGTATGGAACAGCGAAACCAATCAAGCCGACACTCGCTTAGATATGTTTGTTGTGCATTTCCGTGATTTAACCGAGCAACAGATCGTCTCTTATGTCGAGAAAGAAGAACCTTACTGGTGCGCAGGCAGCTTTAAGTGTGAAGGGTTAGGTATCGCTTTGTTCAAGCAAATGGAAGGCAAAGATCCGAACACGCTTATTGGTTTGCCTCTTATCGACTTAGTCGATATGCTTGAGGCACAAGGGATGAGCGTGCTTTAACGGGTATCAACCACCTCGACTGGAAGCTCCCTACTCCTTCCTTCGTCAGTTGAAAGACTAGCGAGTTGGGGAGAGCTTTTGCAACAGCACAAACAAAAAAGGTTGACGATATTCGTCAACCTTTGTCATTTTCAATCTCGTATCTTTTTAGATCTTACGTAATCCAGTCAGTGCTTTTTCAAGTCTTGCTTCCATTGGTGCAGAGATATCCATCTTCTCTTCGCTACCTGGGTGCGTGAACTTAATGTTTGCTGCGTGTAGGAACAAACGATCCAAACCAACCTTACCCGTGTAAGCATCAAAACGACGATCACCGTAGCGATCATCCCAAGCAATTGGGTGGCCAGTATATTGAGTATGTACACGGATTTGGTGTGTACGACCCGTAATTGGACTCGCTTGAACTAACGTCGCATCTTTGAATTTTTCTAAAACTCGAAAACGCGTCTCAGAAGCTTTACCGTTCGGGTTCACACGAACAATACTGTTCACTTCATTTTTCAACAATGGAGCGTTTACAACCTTACAGCTGTTCTTCCATTCGCCCATCACTAAAGCAAAGTAATATTTTTGAACCGTTTTTTCACGGAACTGTGCTTGAAGGTGTCTTAGCGCCGAGCGCTTCTTAGCAACAAGCAGAATGCCAGATGTATCTCTATCGATACGATGCACTAACTCTAGAAAACGAGCATCAGGACGAAGTGCACGCAATGCTTCGATTGCGCCAAACTTCAGCCCACTGCCACCATGAACAGCAGTGCCCGAAGGTTTGTTCAGAATCAGCATGTGATCATCTTCGTAAATGATGCACTGTTCTAATTCTGAAACCTTGTTGAGTTTCGTGCTTGGCACGTTCTCTTCGGTTTTCTCTTCAATCGTGACTGGCGGGATACGAACTAAATCGCCCGCTTTTAGTTTGTACTCTGCCTTGATGCGTTTTTTATTTACGCGGACTTCGCCTTTACGCACGATTCGGTAAATCATGCTTTTCGGGATGTTTTTTAATTGGTTGCGTAAGAAGTTATCAATACGCTGACCAGCCATATCTTCGTCAATGTCGACAAATTGGACTTGGGTTCTAATTTCGCTCATTGGGCTATTGTATCACTGTCACTTTTGATAATTGAGATTTTCTTAGCTCGATTCCGAACTTATTTATTCATAATCCCTACCGATCTATCCTCAAATGCTCGTTGAAGTTCTATATTTCTTTGATTCTTCGAACAAAAAAGCACCAGGATTCGTGCAAATTGAAATATCAGTAGATAAATTATTTATAGACAGTGAGTTAGAGCTATCAAAACCCAAACAAAAACTGTTTTTTTTACCGCATTACTACAAAGCAGATTGCTGTGTTTACCGACCACTGCTATAGTTCACAGCTGCTATCAATGGTTTGATTAATATTTAAACAGCCAACCATTCATAAGCAAGTAAATGAGTAGATAACTCAGATTAGACAGTGCAGCAACCGGCGTAAGACACGGTCAACTGAGCTCCTTATCGCTCTACTCACGTAAACTCATGTTGAGTATTCACCGCCACATCGCGGATCATAGGCTAACTCCCTATGATGACTGACGTGCCCCAGAGCATCCCTCTCCAGCCGGGAGGCTGCACCGATAAAGCCATGGGATCTGGCACCATGAGAAACGAAATAAAGCGATAAGAACAATGATGAAAATAAGAAAAGACAATGAGAATTTCTAAATGAAAAGAATGTTAATTAACGCAACTCAAAAAGAAGAGTTGCGTGTCGCTTTGGTTGATGGCCAGCGACTGTTCGATCTCGATATCGAAAGTCCAGGTCACGAGTCAAAAAAAGCGAATATCTACAAAGGACGTATTACCCGTATTGAGCCAAGCCTAGAAGCGGCATTTGTTGATTACGGCGCAGAACGTCACGGTTTCCTCCCTCTTAAAGAAATTGCCCGCGAATACTTCCCTGAAGGTTATACATACCAAGGCCGTCCTAGCATTAAAGAAGTGCTAAAAGAAGGCCAAGAAGTAATCGTACAAGTAGAGAAAGAAGAACGTGGTAGCAAAGGTGCTGCACTGACAACTTTCATCTCTTTGGCAGGTAGTTACTTAGTTCTTATGCCTAATAACCCTCGTGCTGGCGGTATTTCTCGTCGTATCGAAGGTGATGAACGCACTCAACTGAAAGCAGCATTAAGCACTCTTGAACTTCCTCAAGGTATGGGTTTAATCGTGCGTACAGCTGGTGTTGGCAAAAGCGCGGAAGAGTTAGAGTGGGACCTGAATGTGCTATTGAATCACTGGGGCGCTATCAAGCAAGCTTCTGATTCAAATGCAGCGCCTTTCCTAATCCACCAAGAAAGTAACGTTATTGTTCGCGCGATTCGTGACTACCTACGTCGTGATATTGGCGAGATTCTAATCGATAGCAATACAATTTTTGAACGTGCACAAGCGCACATTCAATTAATACGCCCAGATTTCATGAATCGCGTTAAGAAATACGATGGTGAAGTTCCACTATTCAGCCATTACCAGATTGAAAGCCAGATCGAATCTGCTTTCCAACGTGAAGTTCGCCTTCCATCTGGTGGTTCTATCGTAATCGACCCAACAGAAGCTCTGACTTCTATCGATATTAACTCTGCTCGTGCAACAAAGGGCGGCGATATTGAAGAAACAGCGCTAAACACCAACCTAGAAGCGGCCGATGAAATTGCACGTCAATTACGTCTACGTGACCTAGGTGGTCTTGTTGTAATCGACTTTATCGATATGACTCCGGTTCGCCACCAACGCGAAGTAGAAAGCCGTCTACGTGATGCCGTTCGTTTAGATCGCGCACGTGTTCAGATTGGTCGTATTTCTCGCTTTGGTCTTCTAGAGATGTCTCGCCAACGTTTGAGCCCATCACTAGCAGAAGCAAGCCACCACATTTGTCCTCGTTGTACAGGTACTGGTGTTGTTCGTGATAACGAATCTCTAGCACTGTCTGTTCTACGCCTGATTGAAGAAGAAGCGCTAAAAGACAACACTGCGCAAGTTCTTGCTGTAGTCCCTGTTCCTATCGCTTCTTACCTATTGAACGAGAAACGTCGCTCAGTAAATCACATCGAGAAGAACCAAGAAGTTAAGATCACTGTTGTACCTAACTCTGACATGGAAACACCGCATTTTGAGGTTATCCGTGTACGTGAAGGTGAAGAGTTCGATCTACTGTCTTACCTACTGCCTAACAAGCTAGAAGCTCTAAAAGAAGCGGAAAGCAAAGAACCAGCAGAACAGACTGTTCGTCCTAAAAAACTTGAAGAGCCAGCTCTGAAAGGTTTTGCAGCTCCAGCTCAATCAGCACCATCTCCATCTGCGGATCCAGCACCTAAAGCGGTAGAGAAGAAGAAAGCTGAGCCGGCAACGACTCAAGAACCAGGCCTGATTGGTCGTTTCTTCAAAGCTATCGGTAGCTTCCTCTTTAGCTCTGCAGATCAAGAAGAGAAGCAAGAAACACAAGAAGAGAAAAAAGAAGAAGAAAAACCTAAAAACAATCGAAACAACGGCAATCGTCAGCGCCGTGATCGTAACGATAACCGTCGTCGTAACCAACGTGGTGAACGTAGCGAGCGCGGTGACAATCGTAACGAAAACCGTGACAACAAACGTCGTCGTAAGCCAGCTCGTGACGAGAAGCCTGAAGAGCAGAAAGAAGCAGCTCCACAGCAAAATCGTCAGCCTCGTAAGCCTAAGCAAGATCGTCGTAACAAACCACGTGATGAGCATAAGCAACGCGAAGAGCAAGCGCCTTCTAAATTAGCAGAAGAAGGTCTACAGCTAGCGGCAGAAGCTCAAGCTGATAAACCAGAAGCGCCTAAGGCTAAGCCTGAAGCAAAAGCAGCTAAGATTAAAGAGCGTCGTCAGCGTCGTAAACTGAACAAACAAGTTCGTGTTAAAGACCAACAAGCTCAAGCTGAAGCGACAGAAAACGCTTCAAAAGAACAAGCTGTTGCAAAAGAGCAATCTGTTTCGAAAGAGCAATCAGTCGTTCAAGAGCAAAAAGTTGCAGAGCAAGTAGAAGCAACTCAAGCAAATGCTGAGCAAACTGAACAGGAAGAACCGAAGCAACGTCGTAACCGTCGTTCTCCACGTCACCTACGTGCAAGTGGTCAACGTCGTCGTCGCGGTCGTGATCGTCGCCCTAACCCATTCCGCCTACGTAAAGGTGGTGTAGCTTCTCCAGAGATGGCTATGGGTAAAGTGATGCCTCGCTTCATTCCAAAACCTCACCACAAACAGGCAAAACCTGAAGTGGCTGAAGTTCAAGTGGCTGTTGAAGAGCAAACATCTGTTCAAGAACAGCATGCCGCTCAAGAAACTGCATCACAAAGCAACGCAGCAATGGCAGGCGGCTTTGCATGCCCTGAACTGGCTATGGGCAAAGTGATTATCCGTCGCGAAGAAGCTGCTGTTGAAGCTCAAGTAGCTGAGACTCCTGCTGTAGTTGAAGAAGCTCCAGTTGTTGAAGCACAAAAAGTTGAAACGCTTAAAGCTGAAAGTGTGGAAGTTGAACAAGCTCCGGTTGAAACTGTGAAAGCAGAAGAAGTCGTAGTTGAAGCACCAGTTGTTGAAACTGCTGTCGTTGAACCAACAAAAGCAGTTGAAGCGCCTAAAGCTGAAAGTGTGAAAGTTGAAGAAGCTCCTGTGGTAGAAGCACCAGCTTCAGAAGCAACACCAAAAGTGGCAGTCGCTAAGAAACAAGCGGGTTCGCCAATGACTAAAGCTCCTGGTCCTCAAGAGATCAAAGAGATTGAAGTTGTTGCTGCTCCATTCCGTACTGAGCGCTTTGTACCGAAAGGTGCAGGCAGTCAATCAGCGTCAAACAAAGCTGGCGCAGGCATGACTAAGCCAAACTACTAGCGTTTACTGCTAAGTAATCACTAGAAAATCGAATCAAAGGCTGCTTATTAAAGCAGCCTTTTTCATATCTTCTAATTGAATAAAAATTAATAGATATATTACTCAAAGTTAGGTTCAACCTTGAACTTAATCACATTTTTGGGTAGCATTCGCGCACTTATCTTTTCGACACTTCGCTATTGCCGCTCTTTTCCATCACTGTTTGGCTACGCAATACACTCGTGTCGGGTACATCCATCTTAAGCATAGCTGAGCAAACATGTTCGAATTCCCACAATTTTCAAAGCACTCTGTAAAGAATGATGTGCTTTCAGGTCTTACAGTAGCCCTAGCTCTGGTACCTGAAGCCGTAGCATTCGCCTTTGTTGCAGGCGTTGACCCAATGGTTGGTCTATACGCTGCATTCATCGTAGGTTTAATTACTTCTGTCTTCGGCGGTCGTCCAGGTATGATTTCTGGCGCAACTGGCGCAATGGCTGTCGTAATGGTGAGCCTAGTAGCAACCCATGGCGTTCAATACCTATTTGCGGCAGTTATGCTAGCCGGCCTTCTGCAAATTGCAGCGGGTGTATTTAAGCTAGGTAAATTCATCCGTATCGTTCCGCACCCAGTAATGATTGGTTTCGTGAACGGCTTAGCGATCGTTATCTTCTTGGCGCAGCTTGGACAATTTAAGGCACCAGACGTAACAGGTGCACTAACTTGGTTACCAAGCGGTCAAATGACACTGATGTTAGGCCTTGTTGCACTGACTATGGCTATCATCCACTTCCTACCTAAACTAACAACAGCGGTACCATCTTCATTGGTTGCTATTGTGACGGTAACGGCTTTGGTTGTTGGCCTTGACCTAGAAACTCGTACTGTTGTTGATTTCTTACGCACTATGTCTGGTGACGAAGCAGCAACACTGGCGGGCTCTCTACCAACATTCTCTATTCCAGCAGTACCGTTTAGCCTAGAAACGCTATACATCATCCTACCATACGCCGTGATTCTTGCTGCGATTGGTCTAATTGAATCACTACTGACGCTAACCGTACTAGACGAAATGACAAACACTCGTGGTCAATCTAACCGAGAATGTGTTGGTCAAGGTATGGCAAACGTGACGTGTTCAGTATTTGGCGCGATGGGTGGTTGTGCGATGATCGGTCAATCGATGATCAACGTAAACTCAGGTGGTCGTGGTCGTCTTTCTGGTATCGTTGCTGCCGTTGCACTACTGATGTTCATCCTATTCGGCTCTGCGCTTATCGAAATGATTCCTCTAGCAGCACTAGTGGGTGTCATGTTTATGGTTGTTATCGGTACGTTTGAATGGGCAACCTTCAAGCTTGCACGTCGCGTACCTAAGCAAGACTTCTTCGTTATCGTTCTTGTTACGGTTGTAACTGTAATGACGGATCTTGCGGTTGCTGTATTTGTGGGTGTTATTGCCTCAGCACTGATGTTTGCATGGCAACATGCTAAGCATATTTACGCAGACACATCGGTAAACGGCAAAGGCTCTAAAGAGTACAAAGTTAATGGCCCAATCTTCTTTGGTTCAACGGCTAACTTCCTTGAGTTATTTGACGCATACAACGATCCACAAGATGTTATCGTTGATTTCGCAAACTCACGCGTTACTGACCATTCTGCTATTGAAGCGATTGATACGATTGCTGAGCGTTACGCAGCACAAGGTAAAACGCTTCACCTTCGCCACCTAAGCCAAGACTGCGTCACTATGCTACACAAAGCCGGTAGCTTGGTTGAAGCAAACGTTGCAGAAGATCCAATCTACAAAGTAATGTCTAAGTAATCTTAGCCATAGCTTAAAGCTAGATTTAAGGAGGCCGACATTGAATTGAATGCCGGCCTTTTTTATGTCTGTGAGTTACTGTGCACTCAGATGCTGAACATAACTTCGACATTAAATCGAACGCAGAATCGCTTCACTGGACTCTTCAATTAAATCCAAAACCAACTCAAAACCATTCCCTTCGCCATAATACGGATCGGGTATCTCTTGATACTGCGACTCGCCAAAACTCAAAAACAGCGCAATCTTGTATTGCAGATGAGCCGGGCACTGGCTCATTAAGTCATCTAAATTCGCCTTATCAGCCGCGAGTATTAGATCAAACTCTTCAAAGTCATTCATCATGACTTTGCGTGACGTAATACCTTCGAAACTGTAGCCTCGCTTCTCGCCTGCCGCCTTGGAGCGTGAGTCTGGCGGGTTTCCTTGATGAAAGCCAATCGTCCCCGCAGAGTCGACCGCAACATCAATATTAAGCTGTTGTGCTCTCTTTCTGAGTACCGCCTCACCTGTTGGCGAGCGACAAATATTCCCCATGCAAACCACGAGTATCTTTTTCATCCGTAATCACCTGTTCTTCCGATGGTTTTTGCTATCGTTAAGTTAGGCTATGATAGGCGCAATCACAACTTAAAAGGATTTGTTATGTCGACCGAAGACAACAAAGAACAACGTCATAAAGCAAGACAACAGAAAGTAAAAGAACAAGTCGATGCACGTGTGGCTGCTGCACAAGAGGTCAAAGGCCTCTTATTGGTGATCACTGGTAACGGTAAAGGTAAATCAACATCAGGCTTCGGCACCATTACACGCGCAGTGGGTCACGGTAAGAAGTGTGCCGTTGCTCAGTTTGTTAAAGGCACTTGGGATAACGGCGAAAAGAACGTTCTGCAAAAACTCGATGTAGAGTTCCAAGTCATGGGCACCGGTTTTACGTGGGAAACTCAAAACAAAGCTCAAGATATTGAAGCCGCACAGCGCGTATGGAAAGAGTGTCAACGCATGCTGGCTGACGAGTCGATTGATGTAATTCTGTTTGATGAGTTAACCTACATGGTAAGTTATGGCTACATTGAACTGGATGAAGTGGTAGAAGCGTTGAATAACCGTCCGAAGATGCAGTCTGTAATCATTACAGGCCGTGGTGCTCACCGTACTCTAACAGAGATGGCAGATACGGTATCTGAAGTTCGTAACGTGAAGCACGCTTTCGAATCTGGAGTTAAAGCGCTACAAGGCGTGGACTGGTAATCGTCTTACACCAGAGGTCCCCGACTCGGTCGATCGTCACTCCTAGAGTATTATAAGCCTCCAAACAAAAGCGCCATTCCTACAACAGGAATGGCGCTTCTTTTATATACGAGTTAAAAACGTTTAGTTAAACAAACCTTTCAACAAACCATCTACCGCTTCTTTGGTTTTTTCATCTTTAATCTTATCTGTTAGCTTTTCTACACCACGGTCAACTTCTTTTTGTGCTTTTTGTTTCAGTACATCATCAAAAACAAGCGCGAATTTCGGATCAGCCCACTGGCCAGTCACCTTTATTGGGATAGTGACATCTTTCAGATCATCAATACTCTTACCGCCCTGACCTTCAAGCGAACCCACTATCGATGTACGAACAAGAAAGTCGACCGTTTCATTAATGAAGTTCGCTTTACCTTGGCCAGTAACGCGCAGTAGTGGCGACTGTGCCGACAAGTCGTTCGTTGATACCCAACCTTTGTCGACTTTCAGCGTCGCTTTCATTGCACTGAAATCCGTTTTCTGAGCCTCTCCTTTGCTTTCGACTTTTTCGCCTTTGATCTTAGCGTAGTTTTCTCGAATCAGTTGAGCAACGTTGATGCCATTTACCGCACCATCTTCAAAGTTAATCACGATTGTGCCAACTAAGTTTTTCTTAATACCAGTCGGAGTCAGGCTTTTACCTTTAATGTTGACATCAATATTACCGGTACCTTCCAGCATATCGTTGTTCGCAACGTCCACCAGTAAAGGCTGAACCTTCACGCCTTTAATTTTCTTGTTAGCCGTGTAAGTCGCCGGTGTTTTACGTGCGTCTAACTTAGCTGTCGCAGAAATAGAGCCTTGGTAAAGGTTTGATGTGAATGAGGTTAGCTCTGCGATACCACGGTTAACCGAAAATGCTGTTTTAACATTCTGCATTTTCGCATTGCTCGCCTTGAACTTATCAATCGTGATATCACCTTTCACGTCTAACGTTTTCAACGCAGACAGATCAGGTTCTACTTCTTTCGCTGGTGCAGAGCTAACTGAGTTTGACGTTGAACCAGCAGCAGAACCAGAAGGAGCCGTGCTCTCCGTTTCTGGCGTATTACCTAAGCCCAAGAACTCATCAAGGTCGATGTTCGGGCTATGAAGAGAGAAACGAATCTTTGGAATTTCAGACAGGGTTACGTCTGCTTTACCGTCTAACGCGATAGCGTTAGCTTGTAGCTTCTCTAACACGAAGCTCAAATGACTCTTAGTTAGGTCAAAGCTCAAATCAGACAACATATCGACTTTCATTGGTGACTGAGGAAGCGTGTCACCTTTGAATGTTGAGTCTAGCGTTAGCTTATTCAGTGTCACTTTTGAAATCGCGCTATCGACGGTTAGTTCACCGCTACCTTTCAGGTCGAGATCAAGACCAGCCGCTTTACCTACCACCGCGTAAGTCAGTTGGCTTACCTTATCGAACTCAAATGTATCTAAACCAATTTTTGCGGAGTCAATTGATGTAGCAGGGTCATTAAACTTGGCGTTTAGATCAATATTGCGTAGCGCGTAACTAGCGAAGCCTTCCGCTAGTTTAAATTCAGCACTGCCGTTTGCAGAGAATTTCTGTTGGTTATTTTCGCCAGAAGCGGCAAAAGTTGCGGTTGTCCATGTATCTACGGCGAACTCCGATAAATTCAAAGACACATCGTATAACTTAGTGAATGAACCGGCTTGCTTGTCGTCCATTTCAAACAGTGCGTTTGAGATGGTGACACCTGCAAGATTGATCGTCCAATTAGAAGCTTCAGCCGCACTTTTTTCTTGAGGTACTGAGGCTGACTCAGCCGTTGTATCTGCTACCGGCTCTGACTCTTGAGGTGCTGCCGCTTGTGTTAGTGCATCGATATTCTTACGGCCATCTTTAAGCGTTTCCAAATAGAACTCTGCGCCGTCTAGAGTAATGTTGCCAATCTCTAATTGATTGCTAAATAACGGAGTAACCGAAACATCAACGCCAACGGTATCAACCTTAAATAAGTTCGGTTGGGTAAACCCTTCAGGATTACGTAATTCAGTTTGACCAAGTTCAAAGCCAATCGATGGGAAAAATTGCCAGCTGATATCGCCCTCGATCACTAGCTCTAGGCCGGTGTGTTTCTGGGCTTGTTCGACAATTAATGGCTTAAATTGGTTAGGATTCACTAACAACACTAGTGCCAGAACTGCTGCAATGACAACAAATACTGGTACGGCTACGAAAATGAGTAGTTTCTTCATCCGCATATTCCTTGCTTAGATTCCAAAAAGAAAGTGGCACTATAAAAGTGCCACTGATTCGGTAAAAAATAAAGCTAAGTGAGTCACTTAGGCTAAAGTTTTATTCGATTAAGACTTCAACAACTTCGCAATGTGTGCTTTTAACACATCAATCGCAATACGATTTTTACCACCACGAGGAACGATGATGTCTGCATGTTGTTTCGAAGGCTCGATAAACTGCATGAACATTGGACGCACTGTTTTTTGATATTGTTTAAGTACAGTATCCATTGTACGTCCACGCTCTTCTACATCACGTTTAACACGACGCAATAAACAGATGTCTAACGGTGTATCCATAAAAACACTTGCGTGCATTAGGTTACGAAGACGCGGGTCTGTTAATAGCAGAATACCTTCTAAAATGATCACTTTCTTAGGTGTAAGTGTAGTCGTTTCAGAAGTACGTGTGTGCTCAGTGTAACTGTATTCAGGAACTTCTACGGCATTGCCACTCATTAGCTGCTGTAGATGTTCACATAAAAGATCATGATCTAATGCATTTGGGTGATCGTAGTTAGTTTTAACACGCTCTTCCATACTCAAGTGACTTTGGTCGCTGTAATAGCAATCTTCCGTGATAACACCAATTTGATGGTCGCCTACTTTTTCGCGCAGCTCATTATAAATCGTACTAGCAATCAGACTTTTTCCTGAAGCTGAAGCGCCAGCGATACCTACGATGACACATTGATTATTATCAGACATTAATTTTGCACCCGATATGGTTTGGTGGTGGGAATAGATAAACCGCCTGATTATAGGGGCTAAACAACATAGATTCTAGTCGCCATTCTAGCTAATTGCAGTCAAATTGATGATATCAATGCATTTCATGAATACAACCGTTTGCTTTCAAACAGCTCCCTTATCACTATTTGAGCACCCCAATGATTATTTGTCCAACTTCAAACAGCTATGTTGGTAACCTAGATACTTTTTGCATTGATCTGCGCTATTCAACCATCGAAAAGTTAATCGCTTCTGGTCTCGCTTTTCCCGTCCAGAACATTTTCGCAGCGATATTTTCAGCAAGTTCTAGATAGTGACGCGTATGCTCACTATCTGGACGACGTATTACCGTCGGGCAACCTGCGTCAATGTCTTCTCTCACATCAATATGCAATGGAATTTGCGCCAAGATATCGAGGTGAAACTCTTCTGACATCGCTTCTGCGCCACCAGCACCAAAGATATGCTCTTTCTCACCACAGTGACTACAGATATGGTAGCTCATATTTTCTACTAGTCCTGCTACTGGCACACTTACTTTATCAAACATAGCGACACCTTTACGTGCGTCTGCTAATGCCAAATCTTGCGGCGTAGTCACCACAACGGCCCCTGTCACAGGAATCTGTTGTGACAATGTTAACTGAATATCCCCCGTGCCCGGTGGCATGTCGATAACTAGGTAATCCAACTCTGGCCATACCGTTTCATTAACAAGTTGGCCTAATGCCTTGGCCGCCATTGGACCACGCCAAATGGCAGCATCATCTTTCGATACAAGGTAACCAATGGAGTGAGTGAAAATACCGTGCACCTCAATTGGCATCATCCACTTGTTATTTTGAACTTCTGGTTTCGCGTCTAATTGGCCAAGCATCATCGGCACAGAAGGGCCATAGATATCTGCATCCAATAAACCCACTTTTGAACCAGACTTAGATAAAGCCAAAGCAAGGTTGACTGAAGTCGTCGATTTACCCACCCCACCCTTTGCAGATGTCACGGCAATGATGTTCTTCACGCCCTTCAATGGTGTCGCAACCGTGGTTTCTAACGCAGATGGCTTCACCTTCACTTGAAATTGGAAAGTACTCACAAGCTTTTGCTCAATCTGGGCATTAATCCAATCTTCAAGATCAACAGCAAGCTGATTGGCAGCGAAAGGCAATGTAATAACAAATGATCCACGGGGATCAACAGAGACGATATTTTGGTGTAACGCCCACTCAGGAATGAGGATAGGTGACTCGAACTCATTCAACCATGAACAGAAATCTTGCTTAGAAGTAAAGTTACGCATTGGAGCTCCTTTTTTATTTATGCTATCACCCACGAGATAAAGACTGAACCCCTAAAAAACTAAGGGAATCCTGTATCTGACTCCTTGGCGTAACACACGTTATAAAGTAGTATTACCCATCAAATTTATACCTATCAATAAAAGCGAATATTAAGTATGGCAAACGATCCAAGAACTCTTGATCCAAGGAAATTACTGGTTACTTGTGCCCTTCCGTACGCTAACGGTTCGATTCACCTAGGTCACATGCTTGAGCACATCCAAGCTGACATCTGGGTTCGTTACCAACGCCTGCGTGGCAACACTGTAAACTTCATCTGTGCTGACGATGCCCACGGCACACCAATCATGCTTAAAGCACAACAGATGGGTATTACACCAGAAGAGATGATCGCTGCAGTAAGTGAAGAGCACCAACAAGACTTCGCTGGCTTCGATATTAGCTTTGATAACTACCACAGCACACACAGCGAAGAGAACCGTGAACTGGCTTCTCACATCTACCTAGAACTTAAAAAGAACGGCTTTATTTCTAGCCGCACTATTTCTCAGCTTTTCGATCCTGAGAAAGAGATGTTCCTACCAGACCGCTTCGTAAAAGGTACTTGCCCTAAGTGTAAGTCAGAAGACCAGTACGGTGATAACTGTGATAACTGTGGTGAGACATACAGCCCAACTGAACTGATTAACCCTAAATCAGCGGTTTCTGGTGCAACTCCAGTAATGAAAGACTCTGAGCACTTCTTCTTCGACCTACCTCAGTTCGAAAGCATGCTTAAAGAGTGGACTCGTTCTGGCTCTCTACAGAATGAAACTGCAAACAAAATGCAGGAATGGTTTGAGTCAGGCTTGCAACAGTGGGACATCTCTCGCGACTCACCTTACTTCGGTTTTGAAATCCCAGGCGAGAAAGATAAATTCTTCTACGTATGGCTAGATGCTCCTATCGGTTACATGGGCTCATTCAAAAACCTTTGTGACAAGCGCGATGACCTAGACTTCGACGAATACTGGAAGAAAGACAGCACAGCTGAACTTTACCACTTCATCGGTAAAGACATCGTTTACTTCCACAGCCTATTCTGGCCAGCAATGCTAGACGGCGCGGGCTTCCGTAAGCCAAACAACGTATTTGTGCACGGCTACGTAACGGTTAACGGCGCGAAGATGTCTAAATCTAAAGGCACATTCATTAAAGCAAGCACGTATCTAAACCACCTAGACCCAGAGTGTCTACGTTACTACTACGCAGCTAAGCTAAACAGCCGTATCGATGATTTAGACCTTAACCTTGAAGACTTCACTCAACGTGTAAACGCTGATGTCGTAAACAAGATCGTTAACCTAGCTTCTCGTAACGCTGGCTTCATCACTAAGCATTTTGAAGGCAAGCTTTCTGCTGAATTTGCAGAACCAGAACTTTACAATGAATTCGTTGCTGCTGCTGAGCGTATCGGTGAGCTATACGAAACTCGTGAGTTCAGCCGCGCTATCCGTGAAATTACTGCACTAGCAGACAAAGCTAACCAGTACATCGATGAGAAAGCACCTTGGGTTCTTGCAAAAGAAGAAGGCAAAGAGAAAGAGCTTCAAGAAGTTTCTTCTGTCGGTATTAACCTATTCCGCGTACTAATGGCTTACCTGAAACCAGTGATGCCTGAGCTTGCGGCTCGCACCGAAGCTTTCCTAAACGAAGAGCTAACGTGGGAAAGTATTACAGCGCCGCTAACTGATCACGAAATCACTAAGTTCAAAGCGCTATTTAGCCGCATTGATCCGAAGAAAGTGGAAGCCATGATCGAGTCTTCTAAAGAAGATGCAGCCGCAGAAGCAGCTGCGAAAGAAAAAGCAGAAGCTGAAAAAGAGCAAGCCAACCAAACTGAGCTAGACAAAGAACCAATCGCAGACGAGATTGAGTTCGATGCCTTTGCTGCAGTCGATATGCGTATTGCTCGTATCATCTCTTGTGAAGAAGTACCGAAAGCGAACAAACTACTGAAGTTCCAACTGGACATCGGTGGTGAGACCCGCCAAGTATTCTCTGGTATCAAATCAGCATACAAACCTGAAGAGCTAGAAGGCAAGCTAACCGTAATGGTGGCAAACCTTAAACCTCGTAAGATGAAGTTTGGTATGTCGGAAGGCATGATCCTAGCGGCGGGCCCTGGCGGCAGCGACCTATGGATCCTTGAGCCACACGAGGGTGCTCAACCTGGTATGCGTGTAATGTAATTCTGACTTCTGTCAGATAAAAAACACTCATAGCAAAATCCCTAATGTACTTTTAGCTTGAAAGAGCTAACCAGCATTGGGGATTTTTTATATCTACCGAAAATAAGCGTTCTCTGTTAGAGTCGCCATCAACTATGCTAAGTAAAGTATGAAACGGTTTATCAATGGCAATGCGCCGTTTGAATCCACTTTACTCTCTAAACCTTTTTAGGACACCTCAGTGACTAACAATGAAATCTTGCGTCGTATTCAGCACGCACTAAACCTTAAAAATGCACAAATCATCAAAGCTATCGAGCAAGCTGATGTGACTGTTGCTCATGACCAAGTGATTAACTGGCTGAAAGACGATAACGACAAGTCATGCTCTAAAATGAAAGATAAAGAGCTAGCGGTATTCCTGAATGGTTTCATCAACCTGAAGCGTGGCAAAAAAGAAGGTGCTCAGCCTAAACCTGAGGTAGCACTGACAAACAACATGATTTTCATGAAGCTACGTATTGCGTTAAACATGAAAGCAGAAGATGTGCTAGACGTGTTAGAAGTCGTCGGCATTAGCTTGAGCAAGCACGAGATTGGTGCGTACTTCCGTAAGCCAGAAAACAAAAACTACAAGATATGTGAAGACCAACTACTTTGTGATTTTCTAAATGGCGTCCAATTTACGAATCGCCCGGATTCAGAAGAGTTTGTAGCTTAAGTTACTAGCATCCACTCTTCAGAAATACAAAAGCGGCGAGATAATCAAATTATCTCGCCGCTTTTTCGTTTTCTTTATGTCACTTACCGGATTAACTATCGTCTTCAGTGAAGTTAGTTGGCAACGTTGTTTTCATTTCATTCCAAACCTGCGCGCTTGCGATACCGTAATTACGGATCACCAGTGGCAAGTTTTCTCGTTGACCACTCTCACAAATAACGAATAACTCTTTATAGAAGTTTATCGCCAAACGTCGAGCTTCTGGGTTGGAGAAGTAGTAACTACCAATGCGGTCATAGAATTTACGTACTCCGTTGAAAATCAAACCATAAATTTGATTACCGGAGTGGAACGCCAAACGTTGAAAAAGCATGTAGTCATAGAAGTTGAAAGTCTTCGCGATTAAGATCGTCTGACGTTTCGCTTCATCTTTCTCTGAATCTTCTTTGACTGCTTGCTTAATCTTGTCGGCGTATGGTGAGGATTCTAAGAACTCATCCCATGTAGGTGCCGCAAGTAGCGCTTCACAAGATTCAATCACGTTGCTAATAGTACGCTCTGAAGCTTCTTTGTTTACTTTGAATGCATAACGCATAAAGATTGGGCTGATATTGGTACGCGCAGCGAGTAAGTCTTCGACCATTTTACTTGCGTTATCAACATCCAACGTCATTAACGTATCGAGAATATGGAGACCAGAAGTCTCCATAAACTGGTTTACTTTGGTTGGTTTGCCGTGTTGGATTGTCAACCAACCATCACGAGCAAGACGCTGAAGCACTTCACGAAGCGTGGTGCGTGTTACACCAATCAGTTCAGAAAGCTCACGCTCAGCGGGTAAGATAGAGCCAGGAGCAAAACGGCCATTCCAAATACTTTCAATGATATACTTTTCTGCAAAACCTGCCGGGCTCTTCGCCTTAATGACCATCTACACTTCAATCCAATTAAATTATTCTGTTCTAATTTACTCATCATACCACTAGTCACACCTAGCGGAAACACCCTCAAAAACTTAACTCACTCATATCAAGCAATAGAGTTAAAACTCTAAAGATAAACACACGTTTGCACCCAAGCTTTAGAAAGCAAGTGACTATAAACAACCATTCCAACAATTCATTAACACAACAAAAATTCTTTAAAATCAATGATATTGGTCATAATTTAAGAACCATTAAATTGCAATATTAAGTTGTAAAAATCACACATAAACCGCCTTTATTCTGTGATTTTCAATCATTTCGATTAAATATTGATTCTAGTCGGTTTTTATTAAATTTTAAGTGATATGCTCGCACTACTTTGATCGCGTTTCTCAACAAAAAAGTGGTATTTTTAGCACTACAGAACTTTTCCTGTTGACTAAATGTTATCTAAGAGTAGAGTTTCGCTCAAAAATAAGCAGTGCTTGAGTTTCTAAGGGAGTGACTTGGCAAGACCACAGAACGTTACATGGAATGTAGTTTTTCTAAGTCACTGTTAGCTATAGTTTTTAATGATTTCTATAGCTCGATTTTCAAAATGTTGTATTGCTTGTCTATTCATAATCAACATAAAAGAGTATTAACATGCCGATGTCTCTCGGAAACGCTTTTATCAAGAACTTCCTTGGTAAAGCTCCTGATTGGTATAAACTTGCCATCATTTCCTTTTTAATCATCAATCCATTTGTTTTTTTCCTAGTTGACCCATTTGTTGCGGGCTGGCTATTAGTGGTTGAGTTTATTTTCACTTTAGCAATGGCTTTGAAATGCTATCCTCTTCAACCCGGAGGTTTACTGGCGATTCAAGCGGTCGCCATAGGCATGACCAAACCTGAAATGGTCTACCACGAGCTACAAGCTAACCTTCCTGTATTACTCTTGTTGGTATTCATGGTTGCTGGCATCTACTTCATGAAAGAACTGCTTTTGTTCATTTTCACGAAGATACTGCTCGGTATCCAATCTAAAATTCTGCTTTCTGTTGCTTTCTGTATCGCTGCCGCTTTTTTATCGGCATTCCTAGATGCGCTAACAGTAATTGCCGTTGTGATCAGTGTTGCGGTTGGCTTCTATTCTATCTACCACAAAGTGGCATCAGGCAAAGGCTCAACGTCTGCACACGATCATACTCATGATGAAGAGATCTCTGAGCTAACTCGTGATGACTTAGAAAACTACCGGGCCTTCTTACGTTCACTACTCATGCATGCAGGCGTGGGCACGGCACTAGGTGGTGTCATGACCATGGTCGGTGAACCACAGAACTTAGTGATTGCTAAGCAAGCGAGTTGGGAGTTTGGTGAGTTTATCATCCGTATGCTGCCAGTCACGCTGCCCGTATTCATCTGCGGTATTCTAACTTGCGCACTTGTAGAGAAATTCAAAGTGTTTGGCTATGGAGCCAAACTACCAAATAACGTTCGCCAAATCTTGGTCGAGTTCGACAATAAAGAACGAGCAAATCGTACCAAGCAAGACGTAGCAAAACTATGGGTTCAAGGTGCAATCGCAGTTTGGCTTATTGTTGGCCTTGCGCTTCACGTTGCTGAAGTGGGTTTGATTGGGCTTTCAGTTATCATCCTGGCAACGGCATTTACTGGCGTTATCGAAGAGCACTCAATGGGTAAAGCGTTTGAGGAAGCACTGCCATTCACCGCTCTGTTAGCTGTTTTCTTCTGCATCGTTGCAGTAATCATCGACCAATCATTATTTAAGCCTGTGATTGATGCTGTACTTCACGTTGAAGATAAAGGTGCTCAACTCGCACTATTCTATGTGGCCAACGGTATCTTATCGATGGTTTCAGATAACGTATTCGTAGGTACGGTTTACATTAACGAAGTGAAAACAGCGCTTATTGAAGGTATCATCACTCGTGACCAATTCGACCTACTCGCAGTGGCGATCAACACGGGTACTAACCTACCTTCGGTTGCAACGCCAAACGGTCAGGCAGCATTCTTGTTCCTATTAACATCAGCACTGGCTCCGTTAATTAGACTATCTTACGGGCGCATGGTTATCATGGCACTGCCTTACACAATCGTTTTGGCACTGGTTGGCCTAGCAGGCATCGTGTTCTTGGTAGAGCCGATGACAGCATGGTTCTACGATGCTGGTTGGATCATTCATCGAGCAGGTGAAGTAGTTGCCCCCGTTATCTCTGGTGGTCATTAAGCTAAACACTGTGTCGCAAACCACAATAAGTATAACTAACTAATCAAAAATATTCGTTGATTAGGAAACTTATCCAAGATAAAAAGCTCTGAGTATTCAGAGCTTTTTTATTTTATAGACAGGGTTAAATTCGTGAACTTTTTTATAATGCTCAAAGACTTCTCTAAGGGACGTTTATCTTGGCTTTTATTGCTGGCTTTTATTGTATTTTTTGAGGCGTGCGCTCTTTTTTTCCAGCATGTGATGATGCTTGGCCCTTGCGTGATGTGTATCTATGAACGCGTTGCTATGCTCGCAATTGGTGTTGCAGCCCTCATTGGTGCAATTGCTCCGAACAATCCAATATCGCGCTGGTTGGGCCTAGCGGGTTGGGGATTTGGCGCATACAAAGGTTTGACACTGGCTTTAGAACACGTTGACTATCAGTTTAATCCGTCTCCTTTCGCAACCTGTGACTTATTCGTGACCTTCCCTAGCTGGGCACCTTTAAACCAATGGGCTCCGTGGATGTTTGAGGCTTACGGAGACTGCAGTAAAGTGGTGTGGCAGTTCTTAGAACTTTCAATGCCACAATGGCTCGTGATTGTCTTTGCGGGTAACTTGGTTGCTTTCGGTTTTGTAGTCATTTCTCAATTTGTTAGATCAAAGAATGACTAACATTTAGCTCATCATGT
>NZ_JAPPTM010000033.1:0-36622 GCF_027587105.1 Vibrio sp. RW | reverse complement strand
TTTTGTATTGGTCACTCAGTTCATTGAAATCAATTTTGATTCCGAAGAATCTATTTTACTTCTCTTAATAAAAAGGGAAGATAAAACGTTTTGATATTCATCAACGAGTGCCCACACAGATTGATAGGTTTAAATTGTTAAAGAGCTTCACTTGTTGAACGTTCCTTTTAACTAAGGAGCCTCTCGAAGTGGACGGCCATTCTAGCGAATTAACATTCAGTGTCAAACACTTTTTGAAAATTAATTTTTTGTCGCTTTCCGTCTTACTAATTCTTGCTGAAGCCTTATGGCGTCTGCCGTCTCAGTGGGGTCGCATTATAGGGAACCCTCTCAGCTTAGCAACTACTTTTTCATAAAAAATGAATAAATAGAGGTTAACTGCCTAATAGTTCACCTAAACGTAAAAAAGAGAGCATTTCTGCTCTCTTTTTGCTCAAAATCTAAGAGTATTATTAGATAAAGGCGTAAGCATCCGCGTACATATGGTCACGTTTTGCTTCTTTATTCTGAGTAAATAAGTCTCTTGCAGCTCCTGCCATTTCAAAACGACCTGCAATATAGATATCGAAATCCGCCAGTGATTCGAAACTTTGCGTAATTGCTTCGAGTACATTACCAGTTTGGCCGTGCCATACTTCAGGCGCTTCTTCTACTACTGGTACAAAGTGCACATTGCTGTGTTTTTCTGCGATACCTACTAGCTCTTCTTTTGCATATAGCTGGCACTCGTCTTTTGCACCCCAGTATAAGTGAATCTCTTTTTTGCTGTTTTGCGCGATACAGTGATCTAGGATTGAACGCACATAGCTAAAACCAGTACCACCAGCAATCAATAATAGAGGGCGTTCGCTTTCTTCTTTAACCCACGCATCACCGTGTGGTGCATCAATAGCGATATCGCCATCTTCAGCTTGCGCTTTTTTCATCGCCTCAACTACTTCTAATGCGTAAGCATTGTGCTCAGCGGCACCAATGTGTAACTCAAGCTCACCTTCATGGCGACATGGGCTGCTTGCAATAGAGAATGGACGTTTATCTTTCTCGCCCATTTCAACCATCAGGTACTGACCCGCTTTAAAAGCAACAGGTGTTTCTGGGTGAAGTAGGATTTGGTAAGTGTTACAAGCCAAAGGCTCGATAGACTTCACTTTACATTTAATAGTCATGTTCTTCCTCTTACTAACCCTTAATCGGCAAAGGTTAGAACTAAATTACTTTCTGCAAATGCTTGGCAAGCGAAAATCCAGCCCTGTTCCTGCTCTTTCTCTGTGAGCATGGGTTCAAGGTGGTAACTCACTTGTCCTTCTAACTTTTTGCACATACACATCGCGCATGCACCAACTTGGCAACGGTTTGGGAAATAGATATCGCTGTTGAGCGCAGCATCCAAGACCGTTTGCCCTTTTTCTATTGTGAAACTGATGTTTTCTGGATATAAGACTACTTGGTAGCTCATGAAATTCCTAGTTGTTCCCAGATGCTATCAATCTTTTTAACGACATCAGGATCTTTTGTGATAGGAACGCCCCACTCGCGAAGACATTCGCCTTCCCATTTATTGGTCGCATCTAGTCCCATTTTGGAGTATCCAGTTTCGTTCTGTAGGAACAATGTATCTCTGGCCGGATCCATTCTGGTGGTTACCGCCCAAATGATGTCATTCCAGTCACTCACGTTGACATCACCATCACACACGATAACAAACTTGTTCTCATCAAATTGAGACCAAACCGCTTCCATGATTTTCTTACCATTACCTGAAGCTTGCTTATCAATAGACACGACAACCATGCTGGCGTTGTCGTTCTGTAGATGAATATCAATAATTTCAGGGTGAGCCTTAGTTAACTCAGCCAGGCTACCTTCGATATGTTCACTACTTACAGGCGCAGATTCAACGTCTGGCGATAGTGCTAACTCCGCATCCCACTTCTTGGTGATGTCTAGCCCCATCTTGGAGCCCAGCCCAACCACTGGTGATGCAAAATCTAACGAGTCGATAGGTGTATTCTCTATCATCAAGCTATCACGAGACGGATCCATGTGTTCACACATCGCAGCGGTTACTTGAGACCAATCACGTACATTCACATCTGCATCGCACACCAATACAAATTTGGTGTACATGAATTGGCGTAAGAAAGACCATACACCCATCATTACTCGCTTAGCGTGACCTGGGTATTGCTTCTTCATGGTCACTACTGCCATTCGGTACGAACAACCTTCAGGCGGTAGATAGAAATCTTCAATCTCTGGGAACTGCTTTTGAAGAATAGGCACAAACACTTCATTTAGCGCAACACCCAATACCGCAGGCTCATCAGGTGGACGGCCAGTATAGGTGCTGTGATAGATAGGGTTCTCGCACATGGTTACATGAGTAATAGTAAACACATGGTGCTTTTCTTTCTCGTTGTAGTAACCAGTATGATCTCCGTAAGGCCCTTCATCCGCGAACTCATTCGGGTCGATGTAACCTTCCATCACGATTTCAGCACTTGCAGGAACTTCTAAATCGTTGCTGATTGATTTAACGACCTCAGTTTTACTACCACGTAGTAAGCCTGCAAACGCGTATTCCGATAAGGTATCTGGTACAGGTGTCACCGCACCAAGAATGGTGGCAGGGTCTGCGCCAAACGCAACAGATACTGGGAATGGTTTGCCAGGGTTGGTTTCCATCCAGTCACGCAGATCAAGCGCTCCACCGCGATGGGCTAACCAA
Source organism: Vibrio sp. RW (assembly GCF_027587105.1). Taxonomy (NCBI): domain Bacteria; kingdom Pseudomonadati; phylum Pseudomonadota; class Gammaproteobacteria; order Vibrionales; family Vibrionaceae; genus Vibrio; species Vibrio sp. RW. The sequence continues at coordinate 33,894 of NZ_JAPPTM010000033.1, read as the reverse complement.
CGCATGATGATTTTGTTCTTACCGATCTTTTGCTGGCGATAGATGCCTAAGTTTTGGCGTTTCTTGTTTGGGCCACGAGTAACCGTTAAGCCCCACGTTAGCAGTGGTGCGACATCATCTGCCCAACAGCTCATCACCGGGATTTTATCTAGGTCGACATCATCACCTTGCCACACCACTTGTTGGCAAGCCGCTTTACGAAGGCGTTTAGCTGGCATGTTTAAGACTTGCTTAAACACAGGCAGTTTATCAAGCGCGTCTTTAAAACCTTTTGGTGGCTCAGGCTCTTTTAGGTAAGCAAGTAGCTTGCCCACTTCACGTAGCTCTTTTACATCCTGACGCCCCATACCAATAGCAACACGATTAGGTGTACCAAATAGGTTGGTCAAAACGGGCATGTCATAGCCTACTGGGTTTTCAAACAATAGAGCCGGGCCACCAGCACGTAGAGTACGGTCGCTAATCTCGGTCATTTCATAGTCTGGGTCGACTGGGTGAGAGATGCGTTTCAACTGACCAATACTTTCAAGATGGTCGATAAAATCACGTAAATCTTTAAAACTCATAGGACTTCTACATGCTGATTATTCTGCGCTCAGTATATCAAAAAGGGTGACACTGAGATCCCCCTTTTTAATGTGGTTATTGAGAGCCAAAATCCACTTTACGGTAATGCTTGCTCGATCAAAGAACTCTTCACCTGAGGGTTATCATTCACGAGATCTTGTAACCATCCAGTATGACCTTGTTTTGCTAATTCACGGGCAACCAAAGAGGCTTCATCGGCAATCGCCATTCTAGAGACCAAGAACTGCTTCACCTCATCCGATAATGGATTCACTTTGGTGAGCAAGGTAATCGCTTCATCTTTCAAGCGTGGATTTTTAGTTGCAGCCATAACCTGCTCAAGTGCGAATGCTTGCTTGGTTTCAGCAAGGCGAACCAATTCAGCTTGGCTGTGATAATCCGCCTTCATACGCCATAGGATCTTGTAGACCTCAGGGTCTTCACTCACCTGTGCTAATCGAACCACCACCTCGGAAGACGGTAGCCAACTCACAATCGACGACGTGGTCAGTTGTTTGGTTAGGTAATCAACCGCTTCAGGCGACAAACTGTCTAGCTCTCGGATTAACAGCGCTTCTCGAGTTTGGACTTGATGTTCAGGGCCAGACAACCACTCTTTCAGGTTGAGCTCTTGTTTCTCCGCATCGAGAACAAACACCAATGTCTTTTGGTCTTGACGCCACTGCTTAATGAGTCGGTTAGCAATCGAAGGGTAATTAAAAGCAGGTACCGTAAACTCATAACCATCGCCACGCTCTAATACTTGATAAGTTGGCGTGATAGCAAGTTGCTGCTCAATGAAGATAGACATCTTGGGCGTGAGTACGATTTTTTGCTGTTCGAGCTTCTTCAAGAGTTGGTAACGAGCCACCTCTTGTTGGGGAAATGTCAGACGCTCAAGTGCAAAGCGTAACGAATTCACTTCGTCACGTACGACAAGCTCGAGCAATTCAGCAGTTTTCAGTTTTACTTGATCATTCTCAAGCCAAGACTCTACTGTAGTTGGAGACATCTCGGTGGCATAGCTAATACCGACCGGTGAAAATAACAGTGAAGTAGACAGGAGTAATGATGACAACAGTCCATGTTGCATTTTAACTTCCTTGTAACACTTTTGGTCATTCTGCAAGCTGTCGCTACAAAATGCAAATAAAAAGCGCCACCCGAAGGCAGCGCTTTTTAATAACTATCAGCTAATCAATATTACTGACGACGCATTGCGTCAAAGAACTCATCGTTCGTTTTGGTCATTGCTAGCTTGTCGATAAGGAATTCCATTGCGTCGATTTCGCCCATTGGGTGAACAATTTTACGCAGGATCCACATCTTCTGTAGTTCATCGTTCTTCGTAAGAAGCTCTTCACGACGAGTACCAGAGCGGTTGAAATCAATCGCAGGGAATACGCGTTTTTCAGCAATCTTACGGTTAAGGTGCAGTTCCATGTTACCTGTACCTTTGAATTCTTCGTAGATAACTTCATCCATCTTAGAACCAGTGTCAACCAGTGCAGTTGCGATGATAGTTAAGCTACCGCCTTCTTCTACGTTACGTGCCGCACCGAAGAAACGCTTTGGACGATGTAGAGCATTCGCATCAACACCACCAGTAAGAACTTTACCTGATGAAGGAATTACGGTGTTGTAAGCACGAGCTAGACGAGTGATTGAGTCCAGTAGGATAACCACGTCTTTTTTGTGTTCAACAAGACGCTTCGCCTTCTCGATTACCATTTCTGCAACTTGCACGTGGCGAGATGCTGGTTCATCAAACGTCGATGCGATGACTTCGCCTTTAACTAGGCGCTGCATTTCTGTTACTTCTTCTGGGCGCTCATCGATAAGTAGAACCATGAGTTCACACTCAGGGTGGTTGCGAGCAATGCTTTGAGCAATGTTTTGCAGAAGCATTGTTTTACCCGCTTTAGGCGGAGCAACAATCAAACCACGCTGGCCTTTACCAATTGGCGAAGCAAGGTCAAGGATTCGGGCTGTGATATCTTCAGTCGCGCCATTACCCGCTTCCATCACCATACGTTCGTTGGCATGAAGAGGAGTAAGGTTTTCAAAAAGGATTTTGTTACGTGCGTTGTCTGGCTTGTCGTAGTTAACCGTGTTTACTTTAAGTAGTGCAAAGTAACGCTCGCCATCTTTAGGTGGACGGATTTTTCCGCCAATCGAGTCACCAGTGCGAAGGTTAAAACGACGAATCTGGCTTGGTGATACATAAATATCATCTGGCCCAGCAAGGTATGAGCTGTCGCCGCTACGCAGGAAACCAAAGCCGTCTTGAAGAATTTCTAGAACACCATCACCAAAGATGTCTTCACCACTTTTTGCGTGCGCTTTAAGGATGGAGAAGATAATGTCTTGTTTTCTTAAGCGAGCTTGATTTTCAAGACCTAGGCTTTCGCTAAGTTTAACAAGTTCAGACACAGGTCTGTTCTTCAGTTCAGTAAGATTCATAGTGGTGGAAGTTTGTTTAGTCAAAATAGGATCTGTTTTCTTAAGTTAAGAAGGATTTGGTCACGCAGGATCGACCAAGAAGAGAAATTCGTTCAATTAACGTGCGATAAATTAGCACTAAAACTAAGACTAGTCCATAGCTTAGAAAAAACAAAACCGCGCATTTGTTAACTGCGCGGTTTCTTTTCAAATGCTCACCTAATTATAGGTTAGCGTCTAGGAACTCTTTAAGTTGAGTTTTAGACAGTGCACCAACTTTAGTTGCTGCTACGCCACCATCTTTGAAAAGAAGTAACGTTGGAATACCGCGAATACCAAATTTTGGTGGAGTACCTGCGTTTTGGTCGATATTTAATTTACCGATAGTGAGCTTGCCTTCGTACTCGTCTGCGATTTCATCAAGAATCGGCGCAATCATCTTACAAGGACCACACCATTCAGCCCAAAAATCAACAAGAACCGGGCCTGCAGCGTTGATCACATCGTTATCAAAACCGTCATCAGTTAGCTGCAAAATCTTATCACTCATCTTCCACTCCAATGTATTTTTTAGAACTGGTTGGATGATAACCAGTAAATAGATGCCCTATTGGAATGTATTTACTTTCGTATTGCAAGCTTAAGCTGATATTCTATAGCAATGAAAAAGACGCATATCACAGAGCAAAAGTTCGCCGACTTGGATTTACTTCCGCAAGTCATTGAAGGATTGGAAAAAAAAGGGTTCGATTACTGTACTCCTATCCAAGCCTTGGCGCTCCCGGTACTGCTCACCGGCCAAGACATTGCAGGCCAGGCCCAAACGGGCACTGGTAAAACGCTTGCGTTTCTTACTGCTACTTTTAACCACCTACTAAAAACACCTGAGCATGAAGGGCGTAAGCCTAACCAGCCACGTGCGATTATTATGGCTCCTACGCGTGAACTCGCGATTCAGATCTACAATGATGCTGACTCTCTAGTGGCAAGCACGGGTATCAAGGCTGCACTGGCTTACGGTGGCGAAAGCTACGACAAACAGCTAGGTAAAATCGAAGAAGGCGCAGATATCTTAATTGGTACTACAGGCCGTATCATCGACTTCTACAAGCAAAAGGTATTTAACCTTAACCACATTCAAGCCGTTGTTCTTGACGAAGCGGATCGCATGTTCGATTTGGGCTTTATTAAAGACATTCGCTTCTTGTTTCGCCGTATGCCTGAGCCAAAAGATCGCCTGAACATGTTGTTCTCTGCGACGCTGTCTTACCGCGTACAGGAACTTGCCTTCGAACACATGCACAACCCAGAGCACGTCGTTGTTGAGCCTGAACGTAAGACTGGTCACCGTATTCAAGAAGAGCTTTTCTACCCTTCTAACGAACACAAAATGGCGCTTCTACAAACGTTAATCGAAGAAGAGTGGCCAGATCGCGCAATCATCTTCGCTAACACTAAACACAAATGTGAATCAGTTTGGGGCCACTTGGCTGCCGATGGTCACCGTGTTGGTTTGCTAACGGGTGATGTTCCTCAGAAGAAACGCGAAAAAATTCTTGAGCAATTTACTAAAGGCGATGTTGACCTGCTTGTAGCAACGGATGTTGCAGCACGTGGCCTACACATTCCTCAAGTGACTCACGTATTCAACTTCGATCTACCTGACGATTGTGAAGATTACGTTCACCGTATTGGCCGTACAGGTCGTGCTGGTGAAAGCGGTCACTCTATCAGCTTTGCTTGTGAAGATTACGCAATCAACTTGCCGCCAATCGAAGAATACATTGAACACGCTATCCCAATGTCTGACTACGATGCTTCTGCACTACTTGAAGATCTACCAGCACCATTGCGTTTACGTACACGTAACCCGCAACAACGCCGCTCAAACAATAATGGCCCACGCAACGGTAACCGTAAACCAAACCAGAACCGTCGCCCACGCCAACCGCGTAATAACAAGGAAGCTTAGTCGCTTATGAGTCAAACAGTGTCACCCCCGCTTTACGCTGCAATCGACCTCGGGTCGAACAGTTTTCATATGCTCGTTGTACGTCATATCGATGGCAGCGTTCAAACCATGGCTAAGATTAAGCGTAAAGTTCGCTTAGCTGCAGGCTTAGATGAAAATAATGCGCTTAGTTTAGAAGCGATGCAGCGAGGCTGGGGCTGTTTGAGTCTCTTTGCAGAGCGACTGCAAGACATTCCTCAAGAAAATATCCGCATTGTCGGTACCGCGACCTTACGTACTGCAACCAATGTGGATACCTTTCTAGAAAAAGCCAACCAGATACTTGGCTACGACATCAATGTTATCTCCGGTGAAGAAGAAGCTGCGACCATCTATAAGGGCGTCGCACATACTTCTGGAGGCAGCGGCCGCCGCTTGGTGGTTGATATTGGCGGTGCAAGTACCGAGATGATCATCGGTGAAGGTTTCTCATCTAAAGCCTTAACGAGCCTCAAAATGGGTTGTGTTACCTGGCTTGAGCGACACTTTAAAGATCGTCAACTCACTGCAACTAACTTCAATAATGCTATTGAAGCCGCTAAGTCTACGTTGAGGCCTATCCTAGATAGCTATACGGATATCGGATGGGATGTGTGCGTGGGCGCCAGTGGTACCGTTCAGGCACTACAAGAAATCATGTTAGCGCAAGGCATGGATGAAGTGATTACTCATGCCAAACTTAAGCGCCTACAGAAACAAGCCATGATTACTGAGCGTTTAGAAGAGCTAGAAATCGAAGGGTTAACTCTTGAGCGCGCTTTAGTGTTTCCAAGCGGCCTATCTATTCTAATTGCTATCTTTGAGTTGCTTGAGATTGAATCAATGACTCTCGCAGGCGGTGCGCTCCGTGAAGGCTTAGCCTACGAGATGGTTGATGAATTACGCCAAGAAGACATTCGAGCTCGCACAGTTACGAGTATTCAGTCTCGCTACCAAATGGATGTGACCTACGGTGAGCAAGTCGCCTCACTAGCACAATCTTTGTTTGAACAAGCAGGTGCTGAAACATGGGTTCCAGAACCTCAAGCAAGCGTCCTACTACAAACCGCGGCCAAACTGCATGAAATTGGTTTAACCATCGATTTCAAAAAGGGCGGCGAGCACAGTGCATACTTACTGCAAAACTTGGATTTACCGGGTTTTACACGAGCGCAAAAACACTACCTCGGTGAGCTAACACGCCGCTATCGTGAACAGTTGACTTCGTTACCAGAGCAACATGCAGTATCAGGCACTAGCAGCAAACGTATTTTACGCATCCTACGTTTAGCCATTTTACTAACCCATCGCCGTAATCCTGACCTTGTGGCTCAAGTAAAATTAACGGCAGAAGATGACAAGCTAACGCTTAATCTTTCCAAGCAATGGCTAGTAGACAACCCATTGACTGCGGCAGAGCTAGAGAGCGAGTCTAATAGGCAAACAGACATTGGCTGGCCACTGACGATTGAGAGCACCTGATATTCTTATCTGATGCCAAAAATTAAAAAAGCCCAAGTGAGTCGACTAACTTGGGCTTTTTCTTATCACTGTATTAACAACGCAATGTATTAACAACGCAATGCATCACCAGCCGAAAGCTTATGCACGAATACCCGTCGCTTTAAAATCAGGATTTACGGCGGTTAACTTCCTAACAATGTAGTTTAGAAGCACACCGTACATTGGAACAAACAGGCCTAGGCTGATGATAAGTTTGAATCCGTAGTCGACCAACGCAATTTCAGTCCAGTGCTCTGCCATAAATGGGTCAGGGCTTTGGTAGAAAGCAATCGCAAAGAACGCGATGGTATCAATGGCATTGCCGAATAGCGTTGAACACGTTGGCGCAACCCACCATTGCTTCATTTGGCGTAAGCGGTTGAAAACATGCACATCTAAGATCTGGCCAAGCAGATAAGCCATAAAGCTCGCTACAGCGATACGTGCAACAAACAAGTTGAACTCACCGAGTTGGCTAAAGCCTTGGAATGAACCTTCAAAGAACACCACAGACAAGAAATAAGAAACGGCCAGTGCAGGTAGCATCACTAAGAAAATGATTTTACGCGCAAGCTGCGCGCCAAAAATGCGTACGGTCAGATCGGTCGCTAAGAAGATAAACGGGAAAGTGAAAGCGCCCCAAGTGGTGTGCATACCGAAGACGGTAAAAGGGAGCTGAACCAGATAGTTGCTTGATGCAATAATGACCAAATGGAACAAAACTAATAGTGCTAGGGCTTTGCGCTGTTGCGCAGGGGTAAAGTTACTCATGCTGTACCTTTTTAGTTTGGTTTGGGGGTGAGGGAACCCAAATCGAGTCATTTCTTCGGATAAACTAAGAAAGCTCTTACCAATAATGTGAATTAAAAATGTTTCTATAATTTGCTCTATTGAGCGGCGGGCGATTATACATTAATCAATATTGGCTGCAACGGTGAGAACAGACGCAAACGTTTATCCTCACTTTTATTGTTGAGTAGCGTTAGAAACCAAGTTTTAAAATCCAGGTTTAAAAGCTACGTTTGAGAAGCGATGCTAAAAGTTAAAAGCCGCGCTTAAAAAGCGTCGCGAGATAATCAAACTCTTCTCGGCTTTCTTCCGCGTTTAACGACTCAAACCAAATTGATTCGCTGTAATGCTCAGACTTTAAAAACATTCGACAATCTTCAAAGTCAATCAACCAAGAGTGCATATCGGCGTCCCATTGTTTTTCAACAACAGACGCTGACAGCAATGCCACCAGCCTTTTACCTAATACTTCGTAAGAATCAAAATCAAAACTTGGAGACGTAATTAATAAGCGCCCTTCCTCAGCCAAATACTCTCTTAAGCCAAATTCTGTTTGTGTAGTCATGTCCCTATCAACCTTATTCTTTTTCTGTGCGCTAATCGTTTTATAGGTTAAACGCTTCTACAAATTAGCCGTGTGTCGTGATGTGTTCTTGAATCAAATCTAAGAATGGGTCTGCGTACTTATCGAGTTTACGTTGACCAACACCGTTTACTGCCAGCATCTCACCGTATGAGGTCGGCAGTACTTCGGCCATATCAATCAGGGTCGCATCACTGAATACCACATAAGGTGGTAAGCCATCTTCATCAGCAATTGACTTACGCAGCTTACGCAGTTTGGCAAACAACTTCTTATCGTAGTTCTTGCTACTTAGCTTATCGGACTTAGCACTGCGTACCGCGGTATCTAAACGAGGAACAGCAAGCTCTAAAGACATCTCACCGCGCAGTAACGGACGCGCCTCTTCCGTTAGCTGTAAAGTCGAGTTACGAGTGATGTTCTGGAACAGCAAACCTTTGTGAATTAACTGACGGAAGATACTGATCCAGTAGTCGTGGCTGTGATCGCGGCCAATACCGTAAGTAGACAGCTTATCGTGACCATTATCGCGGACACGGATGTTCTGCATGCCGCGCATCACTTCCACCACGTACCCCATACCAAACGACTGATTCACACGGTACACACAAGACAACGCCTTCTGCGCCTCTTGGGTCGCATCAAAGTGTTTTGGCGGATCGAGGCAGATATCGCAGTTACCGCATTGCTTTTCACGATATTCGCCAAAGTAGTTCAACAAAACCTGACGACGACAGGTTTGCGCTTCGGCAAAGGCACTCATCGCGTTCAGTTTGTGCATCTCTACTTGTTTTTGCGGGCCTTCTTCTTTTTCATCAAGCATACGACGTAACCAACCCATATCAGCAGGATCAAACAGCATCATTGCTTCAGCAGGCAAGCCATCACGACCAGCACGGCCAGTTTCTTGGTAATAAGATTCGATATTGCGAGGAATATCAAAGTGGACCACAAAACGTACGTTGGGTTTGTTGATCCCCATACCGAAGGCTACAGTCGCGACAACGATCTGGACATCATCACGTTGAAAGGCTTCTTGAACGTAAGCACGCTCATCAGTGTCCATGCCAGCGTGATAACCCGCAGCACGAAGGCCGTTATTGCACAGCTTTTCAGTCACCATCTCCACTTTCTTACGGCTACCACAATAGATGATGCCGCAATTGCCTTTCTGTGTTTCTAGGTAGCGAACCACTTGAGACACGGGTTTATGCTTCTCAACTAAGTTATAACGGATGTTAGGACGATCGAAGCTGCCTAAATAAGTGTGTGGCTCCACCAACTGCAAACGCGAGATAATGTCTTTGCGCGTTGCGTCATCAGCGGTTGCCGTCAGCGCCATATAAGGCACATGCGGGAAATATTGTTTAAGTTGACCTAATGATGCGTATTCCGGGCGGAAGTCATGTCCCCATTGAGAGATACAGTGCGCCTCGTCCACCGCAATCATCGAAAGTGATAAACCTTGTAGGCGCTCGATGAAGTCTCGCATCAACACCCGCTCTGGCGAAGCGTAAACCATCTTCAATTGGCCAGAGTTCATGCGGTTGAACACGCTCAATAGCTGGTCACGTGGCATTGAAGAGTTAATGCACTCTGCCGCGACACCATTGGCCTTCAATTGGTCAACTTGGTCTTTCATCAGCGAGATCAGCGGTGAGATAACCAGAGTGAGCCCTTCACGAACCAAAGCAGGAATCTGATAACACAGGGACTTACCGCCACCAGTAGGCATAATTACCAGGCTGTCTTGGCCTTCAACGGCCAGATCGATGACCTCTTGCTGACCATCGCGAAAGCTTTGATAGCCAAACACATCTTGTAAGATGTTTTGCGCATCATTCGCGGGAGTCGGTATTTGCTCAGCAATCAGAGTGGCGGTCATTATGGTTCCTAATCGAGGTATGAAATCAGCGAGCATCGTTAGCAAGCAAGGCGCACATTGTAGAGGGGAACGCTGGTGAATTAAACCGCAAATTGCTAGGTGAAAAATGTTAACGCTCCTATACTAGCCAACTCTCTTATAAATCTTATTAATAAGCACCCAGTGCTAGAGAAAGTGGTATGACATCAGAAGAACAACAACGCACTCGTCAAGGAGTGTTGCTTGCCATTGGCGCTTACACGATGTGGGGCATCGCCCCTATATATTTCAAATCTTTAAGTGACGTATCCCCGCTAGAGATCCTTAGCCACCGTGTAGTATGGTCTTTTTTCCTACTCGCTTTCCTATTACACATTAGTCACAGCTGGCGTAAGGTGCGTGACACCTTAACCTCAAAACCAAAAATGCTCTATTTGGTAGTGACTTCTACCTTGGTGGGTGCAAACTGGTTAATCTTTATTTGGGCGATTAACTCCAATCATATGCTCGATGCCAGTTTGGGGTATTACATCAACCCGCTGATTAACGTGTTACTCGGGATGATCTTCCTTGGCGAACGCTTACGTAAACTACAATGGTTTGCGGTTGTACTGGCTGCAATAGGTGTATTAGTCCAATTGATTGCGTTTGGATCTGTACCAATCGTAGCGATAGCGCTGGCATTCAGTTTTGGATTTTATGGATTGCTACGTAAAAAAGTCAGCTTAGAAGCGCAAACCGGCTTGTTCATCGAAACCTTGGTCATGCTACCTCTCGCAGCGACTTACTTATTGTTTATTGTCGATAGTCCAACTTCAGACCTCTCAGCAAACCCTATACAGCTCAACCTGTTACTGGTTGCTGCAGGCGTGATTACGACAATTCCATTACTGTGCTTTACCGGCGCCGCAACACGGTTGAAACTGTCGACACTCGGCTTCTTCCAATACATTGGCCCAAGCTTGATGTTCTTATTAGCGGTACTGATTTATGGAGAAGCGTTTACTAGTGACAAAGCGATCACCTTTGCCTTTATTTGGGGAGCTCTCGTCATTTTCAGCTTTGATGGACTGCGTAACAACAAGCAGAATAAACTCGTGAAACAGTAGTACTGATCGTTTTTTACAAGACAATGGCTCATTACAAAGATAAGCTTGGTTGAATTGATGATAATTTGACCAAGCTTTTTTGTACCATGGATAAAGTCCACTACTACTCGACACCTAGCCAAGATATCAGCCTGATCCAAGCTCAATACCAAGAGTTTGCCTTTCAGCGCCACTATCATTTGGATTTTCACATCGGCCTAATCACTCAGGGTCAGCAAAAGTTTGTCTACAAGGGCACCAGCTACCACGCAGGCGCTGGGCAAGTGGTGATGATGCCACCAGATGAGCTGCATGACGGTCATTCCGAGTTAGAATCTGGTTATCAAGTCAGTGTTTTTTCTGTCTCCCCACAATGGCTAAGCGATATTGCCGATCAGAGGGAACATGGTCACACTTTAAGCTTTTCTGAATTGATCCTCTCCGATCAGGCGACTTTTTTACAATTGTGTAACTTACATGCTCTGCTAATCAATCAAAACATCAGCCAGCTCGCTCAAGACTGCCTCCCTTATGAAGGTTTCTCAACCATTGTCGATCGCTATGTGAAATTTGGATCAAAAAGCCCAGTTCAATTAGGCATCCAATCTATCCATACCTTGAAAGAATATTTAATGGCAAATCTTGACCAGCCCGTTCGCTTAGAACAACTGTCTGATCTGTGCGACTTAACCACCACTCAATTCCAGCGTCATTTTAAAAATAAGATGGGCATAACACCCTACGCATGGCTAAGTCGTTTACGAATGGAACAAGGCATGCGACTGATTAAGTCTGGTGTTAGCGGCACCGAGGTGGCTCATCAAGTTGGATTTTACGATCAAGCCCATTTCTCAAAGGCATTTAAGACGGCATTCGGCGTTTCTCCCTCGAAAATTAACTAAGTGTTGATAATTTACAATTGAGTGATTGGAAATCGCGGTAAGCTGATCTCAACAAAACCCAACAGAACAACCGAGTTATTGGAACCGATATGAACGAAGTCACCATCTTAGTCACCCTCGCCTCTATCCACTTTATTGCTTTGATGAGCCCTGGCCCTGATCTGGCTTTAGTTGTGCAAAACGCGACACGTCATGGACGCCAAACCGGTTTATACATTGCACTTGGACTATCTTGCGGGATCCTACTGCATTCATTATTTAGCCTGACGGGAATTAGCTACCTCGTCCACCAGCAACCGACTCTGTTTTCCCTGATCCAGTTGGCAGGTGGTAGTTACTTACTTTACTTAGGTTTTGGTGCCCTTAGATCCACTTGGAACATCGTTCAACAGAGTGACGACCAAGCGGTCGAGACAAAAACCAAAGATCTGGTTATCGCAAATAAAAGAGAAGCCTTCTCGAAGGGCTTTGCGACCAATATCCTTAACCCAAAGGCCTTAGTGTTCTTCATCAGCTTGATGTCGAGCTTAGTCCCTGCGGATATGTCGCAGTCTGGCAAAGGAATTGCGCTCGTGATCCTATTTGGCCTATCGCTATTTTGGTTTTCACTATTGGCGTGGATGCTTTCTACTAAAGTGCTGCAAAAGAAGCTCAGCGAAGCAACTGTGTACATCGACGGGTTATGTGGTGTGGTATTTAGCATCATTGGCCTGAGTATTCTTTGGCAGTCGCTGTCTGGTTTGATCGCTTAAATTCGAATCAATATTACAATTCGTTAACAACGCACTGGCTATCTTATCTTTCCACTGCCAATCTAGCTCTGCATATGAAAAGGAGAAGATCATGCAGTGGAAAACAAAACTAACAACCCTCGCCACTTCTACCCTACTTTTTGCCTCTCACGTCAGTTGGGCAAATCAAGCTGCCGATTCCGTCGCACCCGAACAAAGTAGTGGTTTAGAAACCAAACAGCTCGTTAAAGCCAAGGATTGGATGGTCACCGCAGCCAACCCATTAGCAACCCAAGCGGGTGCTGATGTACTTGCTCGTGGTGGTAATGCCATTGATGCCATGGTTGCCGTGCAGCTGATGCTTGGCTTAGTAGAGCCGCAGTCATCAGGTATTGGCGGTGGCGCGTTCCTTGTTTATTTTGATGGCAAGGACAAGCAACTCAAAACCTACGATGGTCGTGAAACCGCACCACTTGATGCCACACCACGCCTATTCCAAGACGAAAACGGCCAACCGCTTAAATTTTACGATGCTGTGGTTGGCGGTCGCTCCGTTGCGACGCCAGGCACGGTGCAATTACTGTGGGATACTCACCAGAAATACGGCAAGTTAGAGTGGGCATCACTGATCAAACCTATCGCACAACTGGCTGAAAAAGGTTTTACCATCAGCCCACGTTTAGCCACCTTGATCGAAAATGACCAAGAGCGACTAAGCCGCTTTGCCACTACCAAAGCCTACTTCTTTAATGCCGATGGCAGCCCGAAAACCGCAGGTACTCAACTTAAGAACCCAGAATACGCCGCCACGTTAAACGCTATCTCAAAGGATGGAGCTAAGGCTTTCTATCAAGGTGAGATTTCTGCTGACATTATCAACACAGTACAAACAGCAAAAGGTAACCCGGGCGTATTGGCACAGAAAGACTTCGATGCGTATTCCATCAAGCCACGTGAACCCGTTTGTTCCGCTTATGAGAGTTACGATGTATGTGGGATGGGGCCACCAAGCTCTGGTGCATTAACCGTTGGGCAGATCTTAGCAATGACCGAGCAGTTTGATCTGAAATCATGGGGACCAAATGACGCGAAATCATGGCAAGTGTTAGCGGACGCTTCTCGCCTAGCTTTTGCTGACAGAGGCATGTACATGGCAGACCAAGATTACGTGCCAATGCCAACCCAAGGGTTAGTGAATACTGACTATTTACAGGAACGAGCCCAGTTAATTACTGCAGGTAAAGCATTAGACAGTGCGTCATCAGGCACCCCGCCGTGGGATCACGCAATGCAGAGAAGCCAAGATGTTTCTATTGAATTACCGTCCACTAGCCACTTCAATATTGTCGATAGCGATGGCAATATCGTATCGATGACCACCACCATTGAGAATGCATTCGGCTCACGCTTGATGGTGAGAGGCTTCCTGCTGAACAACGAACTAACGGATTTCTCATTCAAGACCCATAACGATGGCAAACCTATCGCCAACCGACTTGAACCGGGTAAGCGTCCGCGCTCTTCGATGGCTCCAACCATCATCATGCAAGACGATAAGCCTTACATGGCGATTGGTTCTCCGGGTGGTAGCCGTATCATAGGTTATGTAGCACAAGCCATCATTGCCCATACCCAATGGGACATGGATATACAGCAAGCGATCAACCAACCGCATTTCCTAAACCGTTTCGGCACCCTAGATTTGGAAAAAGGAACATCGGCGGAAAACTTCAAACCTGAGCTAGAAAAGATGGGATTTGACGTCAATATTCGCGATCTTAACTCGGGTTTACACGCCATTCGCATCACAAAAGATGGTCTAGAAGGTGCAGCAGACCCTCGCCGTGAAGGTGCCGCTATCGGCCAATAACGGAAAATACTCCCTTTTTACTCACTGTCTTGTGCGAGATCTCTTACAAGATAGTGAGCATATATCGATATTTAATGGAGAAAATAGGTAGACGTTAATCGCAAGTATTTGAAAAAAAACATAATGTATATTTATTATTCAAATAATTATCTAGAAATTAGCTGGAGCCCCATTGCCGATAGGTAAGGAATGGGTAATATTAAAGGTGTCGGAAGGATGCTGACACGGAACAGGAAATACCACGGACTTGGTTATCTTCAGGACGAAGATTCGATTACTCAGGATGAATAATCGGCATGGATAGCGAAATGGACATTGAATGGACGCAATAGTAACTAGGATGGTTGCTACTAAGGAAGACAATGGACACCTCTGGACGAGGAAAGGACTGAACATCAGGATGATGTAAAGGACACCGCTCAAGGAACAAGTGACGCGCGCTAACGAGGAATGTTGGCAGATCAGGATAAGATCAAGGACACCGCTAGGAAGGCGATGAAAGGAATACGCTGAAGGATGACAGCACACTATCATGGATTTGATGCATGGAGCACACTTAGTAGCCGGATTGCTGCGAGTAAGACTATAGACCCCGATGAGCGCAAGCTCTCGGGGTTTTTCTTTATCTATACCGCTATTTATTGCTTTTCAATTGACTAACCTAATCGACCGGCCAACCGAACATAAAATACGTTTAATTATAATTCTGACATTTAAAGCATTCACTTCTTAACCACTTCAGAGTAACGTAAGTCTCACTAGCATCAATTAGTTTCATAACCATAATTAAATTAAGGACAATCTATGTCACACGTTACCTTCAAAGGTGCAGCTGTTCCCCTAACAGGCACATTCCCACAAACAGGCGAAAAGGCACCAAGCTTTGCACTGACTGCGGGCGATCTTTCTGAACTGACTCTTGCTTCTCTTGAAGGCAAGAAAGTGGTTCTAAACATCTTCCCAAGCATCGACACAGCAACTTGTGCGACGAGCGTACGTACGTTCAACGCAAAAGCGGCGGAACTTGAGAACACGGTTGTGATTTGTATCTCTGCTGATCTACCGTTTGCTGCGGGTCGCTTCTGCGAACTAGAAGGCATTGAAGGCGTTCAACACGCTTCGACTTTCCGCTCTCCTGCATTCGCATCAGACTACGGCGTAGCGATTGCTGAAGGCCCACTAGCAAGCCTAACGACACGTGCCGTTGTCGTTGTTGATGAAAAAGGTGTGGTAACGCACAGCGAGTTGGTTGCCGAGATCACTGAAGAACCAAACTACGAAGCGGCACTTTCAGCACTGTAAGCATCCTTTCTAGGCAGAAATGCCTTAAGCTCGATTCAGCCTATTTGGAATAGTATCGAGCAATAAAAAGAGCAGCCATTGGCTGCTCTTTCTGTTTTTAATGCGGGTTACTTTAAATGCTGAACGGTTTTTAAAGACCACACTGCTTTCTAAATGCTGAAGTAGCAGATTAAAGTTGCTCTAAACGAGCATAAGCCGTCACCAACCACTTGATGCCTTCACCGTTAAACGCGACTTGAACTCGGCTTTGTGGACCACTTCCCTCGAAGTTGATGATGGTACCTTCACCAAACTTAGGGTGCTTAACGCGAGAACCCAAACTAAAGCCCGTTTCGTTAAAATTCTCTTTCACGGCGGTTTGGCTAAAGCGACCACTGCTTGCAGGACGGCTCACTTGCGCTTTCATACGCACTTCATCCAGACATGTCTCTGGTAGCTCACGAATAAAGCGTGATGGTTTGTGGTACTTGTCCTGACCGTACAAACGACGCATCTCAGCGTAAGTGATGTAAAGCTTCTCCATCGCACGGGTCATGCCTACATAGCAGAGGCGACGTTCTTCTTCCAAACGCCCTGCTTCTTCCGCTGACATCTGGCTTGGGAACATGCCTTCTTCGACACCTACCATGAATACCATTGGGAACTCTAGGCCTTTAGCACTGTGCAGAGTCATGAGCTGAACCGCATCATCAAACTCATCAGCCTGACCTTCACCCGCCTCCAAAGCCGCATGAGTTAAGAACGCCGTCAGCATACTCATCTCATCCGCTTCTTCTGGCTTTTCAAACTGGCGCGTTGCCGTTACCAATTCTTCCAAGTTCTCAATACGTGCCTTCGACTTCTCACCCTTCTCTTGTTCGTACATCGCAAACAGACCCGACGATTTAATCACGTGGTCGGTTTGTTCATGCAGGCTAAGTTCTAGCGTGTCATCTTCAAGCGCATTAATCAGCTCGATAAAGCGACTCAATGCACCCGCAGCACGACCGGGTAGCACTTGCTCTTCTATCAAAGCAACACTGGCTTCCCACATGGTTGCACCACGATCACGCGCCGCAAGACGAATCGTCTCTAACGTTTTATCGCCTAAGCCACGCGTTGGCGTATTGACGACACGTTCAAACGCTGCATCATTACTGCGATTGCTCATTAAACGCAGATAGCTCAAGGCATCTCGGATTTCCTGACGCTCGAAGAATCGCATGCCACCGTAGATTCGGTAAGGCAGACCACCTTGAATAAGCGCTTCTTCAAGAACACGAGATTGGGCGTTATTACGATAAAGCATCGCGGTATCTTCTAGCGCACCGCCTTTCTCCTGCCACTCTTTGATCTTGCTAACCGTAAAACGCGCTTCATCTAGCTCGTTATACGCCGAGTAAACTGAGATTGGCTCACCATCGTTACCATCGGTCCACAACTCTTTACCCATACGCTCAGTGTTGTTCGAGATAAGCTCGTTCGACGCCTGCAGAATGGTTTTGGTTGAACGGTAGTTTTGTTCGAGTCGAACCGTTGAAGCGCCTGGGAATTCATCCAAGAACTTCTGAATATTTTCGATTTTTGCACCACGCCAGCCATAGATAGATTGGTCATCATCACCCACGATCATCACGCGACAATCTGGGCCTGCCATCATCCGCAACCAAGCGTATTGGATGTTGTTGGTATCTTGGAATTCGTCGACAAGAATGTGCTTAAAGCGAGCTTGGTAATGCTCTCGGATGTGTTTCTTATCGCGCAATAGTTCATGCGATCTCAACAAGATTTCAGCAAAGTCGACCAAGCCAGCACGATCGCATGCCTCTTGGTAAGCAGAGTAAATCTTTAACCACGTTTGAGTTATTGGATCATGGTAGGCATCAATGTGACTTGGGCGTAACCCTTCGTCTTTTTTGCCATTGATCCACCAAGAAGCTTGCTTGGCTGGCCACTGCTTTTCATCAAGATTTTGCGCTTTGATTAAACGGCGTAGCAAACGAACCTGATCATCAGAATCAATGATTTGGAAATCTTCTGGCAGCTTTGCATCTAGGTAGTGAGCACGAAGGATGCGGTGACAAATACCGTGGAAAGTGCCGTTCCACATGCCTGACGAACTCCCCATCATCAACTCTTCAATACGGCCACGCATCTCTGCTGCCGCTTTATTGGTGAAGGTGACTGACATGATAGAAAACGGTGAGGCTTGCTCTACGCTTTGCAGCCAAGCAATACGATGCACCAACACTCGCGTTTTACCACTACCAGCACCTGCCAGAATAAGTAGGTTTTCTAAAGGTGCTGCGACCGCCTCACGTTGTTTGTCGTTTAGGCCATCGAGTAAAAGCGAAGGATCTATCATTGGATATGCTCACTACTGGGTATTTATACATAAAAGTTGATTATAACCTAAACACTAAGCTGCGTTTAGGGGAATAAGAAGAAAAAACATCCAAAATTTAACAAAATAAAATCAACAACTTAAATGTAGACGTACAACTAACATCGATAAATTCTGCAATGTGGTGAAATTATTTCCAAGTTATGCCTATCTTCTTAGGTAAGCACGTTAACAATTCATTAACCTGCGATGCGTAAATAATATTAAATTTAGAGGGAATGACTATGAAAAGTTCTAATCTTGCTGTTACAGCTGCCATCACAAGTGTACTCGCGTTCGGCGGTGCCGTTCTTACATCAGCACCTGCGGAAGCAGCAGCAAAAGAAAAATGCTACGGCGTGGCAAAAGCTGGCCAAAATGATTGTGCAACCAAAACAAGTTCGTGTGCAGGTACAGCAAAAGAAGACAACCAATCCGATGCATTCGTGGTCGTTCCTAAAGGACTGTGTGGCAAATTATCGGGTGGTAGTACTCAACCATCATAATTGAGCTGCTTAGTATGGTGGGCTGTTATTCAGCTCACCTCCACTTTCCATTAGGAGAACCGTTGTGACTCAAACTCTTCACCCCAATGCAGGGGTTGGCCTTAGAACACCGCACTTGGACTTCTTTAGCCACAATCCAGCTTTAGTGAGTTGGTTAGAGGTTCACAGCGAAAACTACTTTTTAGCTCAATCACCGCAACGCCAACAACTCAGAGAAATGCGTAATGCCCACAACATCAGTTGCCACGGTGTAGGACTGTCTCTTGGTTCTGTTGATCGTATCAATCAACACCATCTGGTGCAGTTAAAAGATCTGATTGATGATATCGAACCTTTCTTGGTTTCTGATCATCTCAGCTGGAGTCAGACTGGTGGTCATTACTTCAATGACTTGTTACCACTGCCTTATACCGAAGAAGCGCTAGAGGTCTTTTGTCGCAATGTCATCGAGGTACAAGACAGCCTGCAACGCCCTATGCTGATTGAGAACCCATCGAGTTACCTTGCCTTCAAACATTCAACCATCCCAGAATGGGAATTTTTGGCTGAGGTCCAGAAGCGCACCGAGTGTCGTCTACTGCTCGATTTCAACAATATTTTTGTCTCATCTTTTAATCATGGCTTCAGCTGCGCCGAGTATCTCAGTGGAATACCGGCAGACAAAGTGGAAGAGATTCACTTGGCAGGTTTTACCCAAAAAAAGCTTGAACAAGGCGAGATCTGGATAGACACCCACAGTAAACCTGTCTGTGATGAAGTGTGGCAACTCTATACTGACTGGATTGCACAACATGGTTTGCGCCATACCTTGATTGAGTGGGATCTCGATATCCCAGAACCACAAGTCTTATTGGCTGAAGCAACCAAAGCCAGTGATATCTTGTATCAACACGACAAGTTCAACCAAAGGAGTCGCGCATCATGAGCCACTCCCTAGCTGATATTCAATCAGAATTTGCTAACGCGTTACGTTATCAAAACAATGGTGAGCATTGCGACATAGTGAGCGACCATTTTACCGATGAACAACGCATCCAGATTTACCGTAATAACTTTGTGATCAGCTTGAGCGAAGTTCTGGCAGCAACCTACCCACTCACGGAAATGTTGGTTGGTGAAGAGTGCTTCCAACAGATGGCTCGTCAACATGTCTTAAATTATCCATCGATCTCTGGTGATGTCAGTGGTTACGGTGAACACTTTGAACAGACTATCCAAGCCTTTCCTGCCGTTATTGAAGCTGCGCCTTATCTCGGCGAAGTGGCTTTTTATGAATGGCAGAAAGACAGCTTGGTAAGGTTTACGTCACAAGTACATGTCGACCAGAGGCCTCTTTCTTATTTAGCGGATGTATCACAAGAACAACAAGGCGCTATAGTTTTCCATCTCAAAGACTCAATAACACTAATCAATTCTAGCTATACGATTATCGCGCTTGAGCAAGCTATCTACCAGCAACAACTCGATGGGTTAGACATCAATCAAGCTGAGTTTGGGGTATTAATCCGAGCTGAGAATTCACAGGTTGAGAGCCATGGTTTAAGTAAAGAAAGCCACCAACTCCTCACTGAATTGCAATCAGGTCGAACACTCTCAGCTATCGAGCCTTTACTACTACAACATCTGAATGCTGTCATGACACTTAATGTCATCTCAGGTTTTTCAATCAATGCCGAATGGGAGACATAATATGGATAACAACACAGTCACGAACATGATGGCTCAATACGACAATTTGATTGAGAAATCACAGGCACTTTTTGTTCCAGTGCTTCTGCTATTTTGTCGCCTTTGGGTGGCGTGGGTGTTCTTTAATTCTGGGCTGACTAAGATAGCCACTTGGGATAGCACCCTTTACTTATTTGAGTTGGAGTACCAGGTACCACTGCTGCCTTGGGAATTAGCCGCTTACATGGGTACTGCCGCTGAATTGATTCTACCGGTGTTCTTAGCGATCGGCTTATTAACACGACCGATGTCTGCAGTGCTATTCGTTTTTAATATCATTGCTGTCGTTTCATACCCTGTATTGTGGGCGCAAGGCTTCTACGATCATCAGTTGTGGGGATTAATGATTCTTATCGTTATCGTGTGGGGCGCAGGGCCATTCTCGCTTGATAGAATGTTGAAATTTCAGTTCAGGGGCTAGAGTGCTTTTGCATAGCCCTTAGACTTATATACTTCGAGAACGCAAAAAGCCACTCAATAGAGTGGCTTCTTTTTTTGACTGGGATAAATTATTTGCTTAGAAAAGCTTGTAGATCTTCGGCAGAAATACCTTGTTCTGCTAGCTCTTTTGCTAATAGCTGAACCTGTTCACCTTTACGAGACTCTATCACACGCTGAAATTGGTAAATGATATCTCGCAAAGTATCGATTGGAACTTGTTTTGCCGCACTGCGAATACGCTCTTCACTTTGATTACCTAGCTCTTTGAGCAGTTTACCAAACATAACCTTTTCAGGTGCATCTTCCATTTGTTCTAAGATGCGCGCCATTTCGTAGGTTGTTAATGACATTACAGTATTTTCCGTTGGGTACTAACGTTTCAATGAGTGACAAATATACCATGTTTTAGGGTTTCGAAAACCGCCATTTGTATATTTTGTCACCCTTGTAAATTATGCCTTGGCAAACGTCGTATGCCACGACCTACCCGCTTTGCTCGCAAGCACTAACAAAGCTGGAACAATCAGGAACATTTGTAGCGCAATCATTACCTGTGATGTTAAATCAAGACGTTGCATGGTACCCACAAGAAGTCCTGAACCACTCATTTGGAATAAGCCAAGTAGCGCAGCTGCGGTACCCGCACGGTCACCAAAAGGTTCTAGAGCTTTACCTGCCGCTGCACCAAGAATCCAAGCAAAGCCTACCGACGACAAGAAGATCGGTAACATGAACGCGATAGCCGTGGCTTGATTTGCAAGCACCAGCATAATCACACCCGCTAAGCCAAGCATTGAGATACCAATAATAAGCGCCCTGTAAGTACCAAAACGATCCATGAACTTAGGAGCGGTAAAGGCTGCCGCAATATTAATAACCGCGTTAACACCAAACCACAAGGTAAACTCATTCATCGTCAAACCTAGGTTTTCCATCAGTACAACCGGTGCAGAAGTAACATAAGCAAGAATGACTGCCATCGCCATCAAGCACAATGTCGCATGGAAGATGAATGATGGTGTTTTCAATACCGACCAGTAACGCTCTAGTTTGAACACCGCAACCTTTTCTGTGGTGGGGTTAGACTCTTTCATTTGGAAAAACAAAATGGTGCCAACCACAACAGCGAAAACAGCCATAAAGCTAAAGTTGGAGCGCCAACCAAACTGTTGAGTCAACCAAGCACCAAGAATAGGAGCCAATGCAGGAATAAAGCAGATCGCACCATTAAGGTAACTGATCATTCGACCACTCCTATGAGGGCCAAATAGATCGCGAACCGTTGCAAAGGCTGCTACAGAAGTCGCACAAGCTCCTAAGCCTTGCAGCAGCCGAGCTATTAACATCATATCAATCGATTGAGCTGCCCACGCCAAGCAAGCACTCAATGCATAGATACTAATACCTCCCAATGCAACGGTTCGACGTCCTAACTTATCAGCTAAAGGGCCAGCAAACAGTTGGCCGACACCCATGGCAAATAAAAACCAAGTTATCGTATCTTGTGCTAGTGCATGTTCCACGTGAAACGCTGTCGAAATTTGTGGCAGAGCTGGTAAATAGATATCAATAGCCAAGGGGCTAAATAGAACCAACATTGCCAATAAAGCAACCTGCAGTTTACTAGGGGTTGGAAGCGCGTTAGAAGGCACAAGATTCTCCGGATGAGTTAATTTCGGTGCATAATAACCAACTAAAGATATGAACAAAAATGGCATATACTCATTAGCATTATTCCAAATAGGAAACTCACATGAATATAGAAAAACTGTCACGCCTCGACCTAAACTTATTAGTTTGCTTGCAGGTACTGATAGAAGAGCTGAGTGTCACTCGCACCGCACAACGTTTGTGCTTGAGCCAATCAGCGGTGAGTAAGTCATTAGCAAAACTTCGTGAGCAATTTAATGACCCCCTTTTCACACGCAGTGCTCATGGTCTACGACCAACACCAAAAGCGGTTTTCCTCAAACCTCGATTGGAAACGTTAATCAACCAGCTTGATGTACTTACCCAACCAGAGACTTTTACTCCCAATAACAGCGACCACAGTTTTCATATTGCGGCTGTAGAAAGTGTCTACCCGCTGATTCTTCCTCACTTTTTACCTGCGATATTTAGGCAGGCCCCAAAAGTTAACATCAACACTCACACTTGGTCAGAACAAACGTTTAAAAAACTACAGCTTGGTGAGTTGGATATTGGTCTAACGGGAAAAGATATAGACATCAACGATGCTAGGCTAACCATGCAGCCACCAGATGATATCTGTGAGCAAGAGATCTATCGTGATGCGCAAATGTGTGTACTAAGACGTAACCATCCAGCCTTAACTGGCAAATGGGACTTAGATACTTACCTTGCACAACGGCATGTGCAAGTCAGGTGCGATGGAAATGACCGCTGGTTGCTAGATTATAAACTGGCAGACATGGGGCACCAACGCGATATCGCTATCTCGGTACCAGACTTCAATAGCGCCGCAAGCTTGTGTACTTATACTGATTTTGTATTTACTGCACCAAGCCACTTTACTTATCTTGTTGCCAAACAACTTGACCTAGTGGTGGTCCCTTTACCAATGGAATTCCCTCCGATGGCTTACACTCTGTTTTGGCACCGTGACAGAGAAAACGACCCAGCACTAACTTGGCTGCGAGATATCATAAAAGAAAAAACCCTGCACCTTAGATAAAAATGGCGTTCAGCATTTGCAGCAAACGAACAAAAGCGCTAGCTTATTGACCTAGTCCCCTCATAGGTATATCTACTGTGGGCGCTAATAAGGACCCTAACAATAAGGATAAACACAGATGCACAATATCACTGCTGAACGCGTTGCTGCGGTTCGATCTTGGCTTGAATCAAACCACTTAGATGCCGTGATCATTCCACACGAAGACGAATATCTAGGAGAATACGTTCCAGCTCATAACGAGCGACTGCATTGGTTAACCGGCTTCACTGGTTCTGCAGGTGCAGCGGTTATCACTCGTGAGAACGCTGCTATATTTGTTGATGGTCGCTATACCGTTCAGGTTCGTAAGCAGGTACCAGCAGAGCTGTTTGAATATCGCCACCTTATTGAAGAACCCGCTTTAGATTGGATCATCAATTCTTTACCACAAGGCAGTAAGGTTGCATTCGACCCACGCATGCACACCTCTGCTTGGTTGAAAGGCACACAAGCAAAACTGGCAGAGAAAGTTGAGCTAACAGCACTCTCTTCTAATCCAATAGATCAGCTTTGGTCTGATCGCCCAGAACCTGTCGTATCTGATGTTCGTCTAATGGCAACAGGCGCCGTTGGTCAGTCAAGTACAAGCAAGCGCGCTGAGATTGCACGCTTACTCAAGATAAAAGGTGCTGATGCGGCTATTCTTACTGAACTCGATTCAATCTGTTGGTTGCTTAACATTCGTGGTTTGGATGTCTCTCGACTACCTGTTGTGTTATCCAACGCGATCATTCATGCCGATGAAAGCGTCGATTTCTTCTTAGACCCAGCGCGTATCCCTACAGACTTTGAAGCACACGTCGGTAATGGTATTCGTGTCTCTCACCCATCAGAGCTTGAATCCTGCCTTGAATCTTTAGCAAACAAAAATGTATCGGTCGATTCAGGTACCAGTAACGCTTGGTACACACTTGTTCTGCAAAACGCTGGCGCACATATCATTGAAGCAGCAGACCCATGCTTAATGCCAAAAGCCGCGAAGAATGAAACTGAAATTGCCGGCATGAAGACGTGTCACATTCGTGATGGTGTTGCGATGGCGAAGTTCTTGTCTTGGATTGATGCAGAAGTGGCGCAGGGCAACCTACACAACGAAGCAGTCTTGGCTGACAAAGTACAATCATTCCGTGAACAAGATCCAACACTGATGGACCTAAGCTTTGACACGATATCAGCAGCTGGCGGAAACGCAGCAATGTGTCACTACAACCATGAAAACCAACCTGAACCAGGTCAGCTAGAAATGAATACTCTGTACCTAGTCGATTCAGGCGGTCAGTACCTAGATGGCACCACTGATATCACTCGCACTATCGCGATTGGTCAACCAAGCGACGAAATGATCCAGCAATTCACTCTCGCACTTAAAGGTCACATCGGTATTGCACGTGCTCGTTTCCCACAGGGTACTCGTGGTTGCCAACTGGATATCCTAGCGCGTCAGCACTTATGGGCTGAAGGGTTCGATTACGATCACGGTACTGGTCACGGTGTTGGGCATTTTTTAAGTGTTCATGAAGGTCCGCAAAGTATCTCTAAAAAGCTGGTTGACGTACCTCTTGTTGAAGGCATGGTGTTATCAAACGAACCGGGTTATTACCGTGCTGATGAGTTCGGTATCCGCATAGAAAATCTAGAGCTGGTTGTTGAGCTTCCAACTCAAGGTGACTTCTCAGTACTGACTTTTGAATCACTAACGCGTTGCCCTATCGATAAACGCAACATCAACGTCGATTTGCTAACTCGACCTGAACTGGCGTGGCTCAACGACTACCATCAAAAAGTATGGCACGATCTTAGCCCATTAGTTGAAGGTGATACGTTGGAATGGTTGCGCCAATCAACGACTCCATTAGCTCACGCATAAGGTTTAGCTAGCTTATTAACTGAACCAAAACGCACTTACTAAGTTAAATAAAAAGTGACAATAGAAAAACGGCTACCTAACAGGTAGCCGTTTTTGTTTGTCTGTATCAATACATCTAAAC
This sequence comes from Vibrio sp. RW, assembly GCF_027587105.1. Classification (NCBI taxonomy): domain Bacteria; kingdom Pseudomonadati; phylum Pseudomonadota; class Gammaproteobacteria; order Vibrionales; family Vibrionaceae; genus Vibrio; species Vibrio sp. RW. The sequence continues at coordinate 8,501 of NZ_JAPPTM010000033.1, read as the reverse complement.
TAATGTTTCACGTGGAACATTAGTTTAGATGTTAACTAGCCAGAATAAGCACTGTGCCAATCTTTCCAAACTGGGTCGAATCCTCGCCGACGAATCATCGACTCCACATCGGCAGCACTTCTCTCATCACTTATCTCAAATTGCTCAAGTTCTTCTTCGCCCGAAGCATAACCGCCAGGTTGGGTTTTCGAAGCCGCCGACATACTTGTTATTCCCAATGGCAACACATTGTCGCGGAACGTTGCAGACTCACGAGTCGAAAGGGATAACTCAACCTCTGGGTTTAACAATCGATACGCGCAGATAAGTTGAACCAACTGTTTATCGCTCATAACAGACTTAGGTTGTAGACCACCATTGGCATCTCCCCCCTCACAAGGACGAAGGCGCGGGAACGAAATCGAGTAACGAGTTTGCCAGTAAGTGCGTTCTAGGTAATCTAAGTGAGCAGCAACAAAGAAGCAGTCGGTTCGCCAATCTTCCAAACCAATCAAGGCTCCAATACCTATCTTATCGATACCCGCCTTTGCCAATCGATCGGGAGTTTCGAGGCGGTACTCAAAATCCATTTTATTGCCACGCAGATGATGCTCCGCGTAGGTTCTTGGTTGATAGGTCTCTTGGTAAACCATCACCGCATCTAAGCCGAGAGTTTTAAGTTCTGCGTAATCATGCTGGTCAAGCGGCTGTACTTCCATCGCAAGGTAGTTGAATTGTTTTTTGATATTCGGCAACACCTTTCGGAAGTAATTCATTCCAACCTTAGTTTCATGTTCACCGGTGACCAACAAAACACTATCAAACTTCATCTTTTTGATAGCTGCACTTTCAGCATCAATTTCATCCGAGGTTAGTGTACGGCGCTTGATACGGTTCTCCATCGAAAAACCACAATACGTACACGCATTCGCGCACAAGTTAGATAGATACAAAGGAATATAAAGCGACATCGTATTACCGAACCGCTTACGCGTTAGCGCCAGCGATTGTTGTGCCATCTGCTCTAAGTAAGGTTCCGCTGCCGGAGAGATCAAAGCCTTAAAATCTTCTAAGTCTCGTTTGGGTTTACTCAACGCGCGTTCAACATCCGCCGCCGTTTTACTGAAGATAGACATACCAATGTCATCCCAGTTGAGTTGTTTAAATCGATCAACAAACGTCATAATAATACTACTCATCTAGGAATGAAGTTAGCGGGCTTGAAGCAACCGCGTGAGATACTTTTCCAGCGAGACCAGCAAGGTAAGACATTCGACCCGCTTCGACTGCCAGTTTAAAGGCAATCGCCATATCAACAGGTTGTTGTGAGGCTGCAATCGCAGTATTCACTAACACAGCATCTGCACCCATTTCCATTGCACGCGCCGCATGTGATGGCGCTCCGATGCCAGCATCCACAATCACAGGGACGTTCGCTTGGTCGATAATGATCTCTAGGAAGTCGGCTGACGCGATTCCCTTATTAGAACCAATGGGTGCACCGAGTGGCATCACAGCAGCACAGCCTACCTCTTCTAAGCGCTTACACAGAACAGGGTCGGCGTGGCAATAAGGCAACACAACAAAGCCATCTTTCACCAACTGCTCAGCAGCGTTAAGTGTCTCGATTGGGTCTGGCATCAAGTACTTTGGATCCGGGTGAATCTCAAGTTTTAGCCAGTTTGTGCCTAGCGCTTCACGAGCCAAATGCGCAGCAAAGATGGCATCTTTTGCATTCTTCGCACCAGAGGTATTCGGAAGTAGATTAACGCCAGCATCAATAATGGGCTGCAAAATATCATCTTGCTCAGAGCGAATATCGACCCTCTTTAGCGCCATGGTTGCCAGTTGAGAACCGGAAGCCTCGATAGCACTCGCCATCAAATGCTTGTTTGCGAACTTGCCGGTTCCAGTGAACAGACGTGATTGAAACGTTTTATCTGCGATGGTTAACATGGTCAGCCCCCTGCAATAGCTTGGAAAAGAGAGATGGAATCGCCTTCGTTGACGATGGTTTGTTGCCATTGGCTGCGTGGTACAACCGCGTTATTGATAGCAAACACACACCCCAAATCAGGTAGCGATAGTGCTTGGATGATGTCTGAAAGAGACGACGATTGCGCGACCTGCTCTGGTTGCTCGTTTATAGAAATAGTTATGTGGCTCATTGTGCTTCTTCTTCTAGGTGTTGGATCGCATTTGTGTGGCAAACCGGACATTCGCTATCTTGCGTGACCATTAGGTTTTGCCAGTTCATGGTCTGGCCATCGAACAGCTTTAGCTGATGCGTTGCGACTTTAAACTCGCCACCACTAATACGCTGAATAGCAGCAAGAGCTTGGAGATTACCTATAGTGCCGACCACTGGACCAATGATGCCGCTATCACTACAACGCGTTGTTTGTGGATGGTGCTCAAACGGGAAAAGGCAGTGGTAACACCCTCTCTGATTCTGATAATCAAAGACAATAAATTGACCTTTCCAGCCGATTGCAGAACCCGATATCAAAGGTGTATTCGCTTTAAAACAAGCTCGGTTAACCTGCTGGCGTGACGCGAAGTTGTCAGTACAATCCAACACGAGATCAGCTAACATTACTTCTAATTCAAGTTGGCTTTCACTCATTCGTTGATTGATGGTTCTTACTTGGCTTCGGTCATTGAGCTCATTCAGTTGTTGTTTAAGTGCTTCAACCTTAGGTGAACCTAATTGGCTTTCCTTGAACGCTACCTGTCTCTGCAGGTTGGACGAATCAACACAATCGTCATCGACCAACACGATTCTTCCGACACCAGAAGCTGCGAGATAGAGAGCAGCGGCATTACCTAAACCGCCGCAACCAATCACCAACACATGGCTGTTTAACAGGTTTCGTTGCCCTTGCTCACCTACCTCAGGTAATGCAATTTGTCGTTGGTAACGGATGAACTCAAAGTCACTCAGCATAGCTAGGCTCCCGCATAACCTCATTACTCGTCATTGAATACCTAGGAGCCATCAGCTTATCGAAGAATTCGATCACTTCTTGTGGGTCTTCCGCTAATGTAATCGCACGTACAACCGCTAAGCTCGATACACCACAATCCCAAACCTGCGCAGCTGTCGATTGGTCAATTCCGCCAATAGCAACCGTCGGGTAACCAGTAAGTTCTTCTGTGTATGGGATGGTATCAATTAGCTGTTGGTACAGAGATAAACGCACCAAACCTTGAGGCTTCGATGGCATCTGTTTCGTCGTGGTCGGAAATATATGGCCTAGTGCAATGTAGCTTGGATTGATTTGGACGATACGCAGCAACTCATAATAACCATGAGTCGATAGACCGATCTTAATACTCGCTAGGCTCAGTTGGGAAAGGTTTGATTCTTCAATATCCTCTTGCCCCAGGTGAACACCAAAAGCACCGTGCTTGAGTGCAAGTTGCCAGTAATCGTTAATAAAAACTTGAGCGTTATGTTCTCGACCAAGTTCGATCGATCGTGCGACTTGTTGCTCTAAGTCGGCTTGCTGCGGGTTCTTAATACGCAGTTGGATTGTGTTGATTCCAAGCTTAAGCAACCTTTCTATCCACTCAGCATCATCAACCACCGGGTATAAGCCGAGGCTATTTTTGCTCAACTCAGGGAAAGAAAGTGATGTCCCTTGGTTAGCCCAACCAACACTGATATCCAGTCGTTCGTCTTCTAGAACAGGGATAGGAAAATTTTGATAATGTGCTGGCCATGTTCCACGTGAAACATTCGACGCTGCGCGAGCTAAAACCAGTGCGTCTTCCAATGGAAATTCCAGCGCCAACAAAGTAAGTAACCAAGCAAAGTGGCTACGACTATCTAATTCTTTATGAACTGTAGTTTCACTCTTGATAACACGATTAGCATCTAAGTGTGACCAGATATCTAACACTGCTGAATCATCGGAGACTCCGATATAGACGGTGTTCGAAGCTTGAGTCAAAGCAGCACAAACATCGGTCAACGCAACTGAATTACTGTAATCAACAACATGGTTCAGTTGCGCTAACTGACACTCCGCCAATGAATCAATATCATGAGCAAAGCCAATAGATAGTGCCTGTTGAGCATCAACGATAGAGAAGTATCGAGTTGGGCTTACACCCAACTCAACTGCATCAGTTGCTAAACCTTGTCGTTTAGCAACCAATAGACAGTTTTGAACCTCCCCCGTTAACTCGATGTATTGAGATGGGATGAGAATCTTCACTGTCATTATTCCTCTAATTGAGCTTCTTTTGCGCCTACAGCAGGGTGATAGAGTTCAGAGCCAGTATCACGGAACTCTTGTGATTTTTGACGCATACCCTCCAACGGGTTATCTAGCATCTTAATCTCGATAGCCTGATCAGCCGCTACTTGTTCTGTGTCTTTCGCATACTCTCGAACTTCTTGAGAAACCTTCATCGAGCAGAACTTAGGTCCACACATAGAGCAGAAGTGAGCGACCTTGCCCGACTCTTGTGGCAGAGTTTCATCGTGGAAAGAACGTGCTGTTTCTGGATCTAAAGCTAGATTAAATTGGTCTTCCCAACGGAACTCAAAACGAGCTTTAGATAATGCATTATCTCGGATTTGTGCGCCCGGATGCCCTTTTGCCAAATCTGCAGCATGTGCGGCCAGCTTGTAAGTAATTAAGCCGGTCTTCACATCTTCTTTATTTGGTAAACCTAAATGCTCTTTAGGGGTTACGTAACAAAGCATCGCACAACCGTACCAACCTATCATCGCCGCACCAATGCCAGAGGTAATGTGGTCATAACCCGGTGCGATATCTGTCGTCAGCGGGCCTAATGTATAGAAAGGCGCTTCATGGCAGTGCTCTAACTGCTCGTCCATGTTCTCTTTGATAAGATGCATAGGTACATGTCCAGGACCTTCAATGATCACCTGAACGTCGTATTCCCAAGCCACTTTAGTTAACTCACCTAGAGTACGTAACTCTGAGAATTGAGCCTCATCGTTGGCATCTGCAATAGAGCCAGGACGCAGACCATCACCTAATGAAAGAGCCACATCGTACTTCGCACAAATCTCACAGATCTCACGGAAGTGTGTGTATAGGAAGCTTTCTTGGTGATGTGCAAGACACCATTTCGCGATAATAGAGCCACCACGAGAGACAATGCCAGTCACACGTTTAGCCGTCATAGGCACGTAGCGAAGCAGTAAACCTGCGTGAATAGTGAAGTAATCAACGCCCTGCTCTGCTTGTTCAATCAAGGTATCGCGCATCACTTCCCAGTTGAGGTCTTCGGCTACGCCATTCACTTTTTCAAGCGCTTGATACATAGGAACCGTACCAATTGGTACTGGGCTGTTACGCAGGATCCATTCACGAGTCTCGTGGATATTACGGCCAGTAGAAAGGTCCATTACAGTATCGCCGCCCCAGCGAGTTGACCATACTAGCTTCTCAACTTCTTCTTCAATTGAAGAGCTTACTGATGAGTTACCGATATTGGCGTTCACTTTCACTAAGAAGTTTCGGCCAATAATCATCGGCTCAGATTCGGGGTGGTTAATGTTTGAAGGGATAATAGCGCGACCTTCAGCAACCTCTTTACGTACGAACTCAGGGGTAATTTCTTTCGGTAGGTTTGCGCCAAAGTTATGGCCAGGGTGTTGATGGTTCAGTTGTTCATCAGCAAACTTCTGACGCCCCATGTTCTCACGTATTGCAATGTACTCCATCTCAGGAGTGATAACTCCCTGACGAGCATAATGCAGTTGAGTTACACATTGGTCGCCAGTAGCGCGACGAATTCTAGGCAGGTTTCCGTAACGAAGGTCGTCTAGGGTTTCATCTTCTAAACGTTCTTTGGTGTAAACAGAGCTTACATCATCGAGCAGTTCAGTATCGCCACGCTCTTCAATCCATTGCTCTCGCAACTTAGGAAGGCCGCTATAAAGGTCTATTTCATGCGTAGGATCGGTATAAACACCTGAGGTATCGTAGACATGAATAGGCTCGTTAGGCTCGAATACGGGCTCTTTTTTGCTGCCACCAACCAAGCTATCAGCGAGTGATATTTCTCGTACAGGTACTTGAAGGTCCTCTCGAGATCCTTGAATGTAAGCCTTTTTCGAATTTGGGTAAGGTTGTACGGATAAAGAATCAATGAAATTCTTCGCTTCCAGTCTTGCTTGTTTACGACTCGACATAGCATTTTTCCTTGGCTTTTAGCCATTATTTATAGGGATAAAAAATGCTTGACGGATTAGATGCTACAAGAGGGATCACGGTAAGAAATACAGTAGTGATCTGGAGATAGATCTCTAGAAGGTTTCTAGTTAGATATCTACTCTTGTTCCCTTCGCAGGTATTAGCCTGATCAGGTTCAACGGATCCCGAGTTAACGGTCTCAGCCATATGGCACTCCGACAAGTATGATCGAGTATATAAAAACGGCTTAGATAAACCAAGCCGAGTTGTTAACAAATCGTAAGAAAACTTTAAGACTTTATCAAAAGTTGGAAGCCGATCCATGCTGCTGAGATACTGAGAACCACATTTAGCAGTACATTGATCCCCATCTTAAAAAATGCACCCTGCTGCATAAGAAGCACGTTATCCATCGAAAATGTAGAAAACGTCGTCAGTGCACCTAGGAAACCTAGACCGATAATCTGTCTCCATGGTTCCGTTGCGAGTATCTCATTTTCAAATGCCGCAATAAGTAATCCCATGATAAAGGAACCAATAACGTTAACAGTTAGCGTACCATAAGGAAAACCACGCCCTAACATCACCACACATAACTCTGAAATCAAATAACGTGAGCAAGCACCAAATGCCCCACCAATGGCAATAAAACCTAAAATAGATAACTGACCCATGAACCCTCCCAAACAGTATCCCTACATTCTAACTTTACCGCCGATAAAAGCGAGGGTAGAAACTAAGAATATATGCGCAAATATTAAACGTTACAGGTGTCACTTAACTTCAATATATCCCATTAAACCCGTTTTCATGTGTTCTATAACATGACAGTGATACATCCAGCGACCAGGGTTGTCGGCAACAAATGCCGCTTTCGCTCGGCCATTTTTCCCAAGTAGCACAGTATCAGTATGGAAAGGTTCTTCTATTTTTCGACCATCAAGTTCCAATACAGTGAATGTGTGTCCATGAATATGAATTGGGTGATGATATTGAGTGACGTTCTTAAGATCGAATATGTAGGTTTTACCTAACTCTAAAGTCGCTAGCGGTTCAGGAATATTGTCTTTACTCATCCCCTCCCATGCGCGCTTATTAGTAAGCCAAAACTTAGGCATGGACTTCCCATCTTTAGATACTGGTGAAACCGCCCCTTCCCACTCGAACACAAAATCGATCTCTTCAGCATAAGCTAAATCTAAATTGGGTACAGGATTAAGGGGTAAAGAAGGTAGAGAGCGACTCTCAACAAGTGAGGAACCTACAACTTCGAACTCACATAAAGAGAAAGGAAAACGCCCCTTCATTTGAAGGACGTTCACTCGCTCACCAGCTTTAGGTGCTATTAGCCCAAGATCGACACGCATACCTGGGCCAATTTTGTGTTGAGTCAGCTTATAAGGTGTCTTTACAGGGTTGCCATCGATGGCAATGACCCATGCTTCAGCCCCTTCAATAGCAATCGGATAGGTAATCGTGTTATCAACATTAGCGATACGCAGCCTAGTCGTTGCATACTGCTTCAGTTGATAGGTGGGTTCATGTACTCCATTAACACTACTCCACTCACCAGGAGTGCCCATACGAGCACTGAGACGTGGGATCATTAGGTCTTTCCATTGACCTTGCTTGTCGATATGCCAATGTTTAAGCATCAATACGTGTTCTTCGTCAAACTGCACTGGAGTGCTTTCTTCTACAACAATAAGACCAACCAAACCCATACCAAGCTGCTTGACGCTGTTCATGTGTGGGTGATACCAAAATGTGCCGGCATCTGGCGGTATAAACTCATAAATGAAGGTTTCACCCGGCATTATCGGTGGTTGGCTCAAGAAAGGAACCCCGTCCATTTCGATTGGAATTCGCAGACCATGCCAGTGAATGGTCGTTGGCTCTGAAAGCTTATTAGTAAAACGAATTGTGACCTTTTCACCCTGTCGACATCGAATCATCGGAGCAGGAATATGACCATTAAAGGCTAAAACATTGGTATCAAACCCCGCGACTAACTCAGCCGTTGAAGGTTCAGCAGTTAAGTCATAAACATACTTTCCTTGTTCATCAACAGACCGCTTCATTGAACAAGCAGGTAGGACTATTAGTGCAGATATAGCGAGGGATGATTGAATAAACTTACGACGGGAAATATCCATATTTGTTGCCTTTTAGTAATAACGACTAAAATGTAACAAAATATTGAGAACAATTCTCATAAAGAAATTTAGTTTGTGCTATTGATTGTTTATAAAAGAAGCAAAGTAAGTGAGTGCTTACATTTTTAAGACTAGATTTTATTAAAGTAGGAATTATCGACTAAAAAATAGAAAGTAAAAAGGCTCT
>NZ_JAPPTM010000032.1:0-37153 GCF_027587105.1 Vibrio sp. RW | reverse complement strand
CAGGCTCACTTACATCCAGAATTACGGATAATTTTCAGTTACTGGAACCTGCACCTTCAAGTTGAACGGGTATAGACATTGATATAGAGGATAATTGGACGATTTTTCCACTAACCCCCGTTGCAATTTGAAAGTGCACTCCCTGTTCTATTTCGTTTGGGATGCTCTCATTTAGCCAGTCTATGAACTGCTGTTTAGCCCAAACATCCGGCATTCTAGCTGTTTTGGAGTATGGTAATGAATTTAGATATCTCAATACCTCATCGACTTCTGCATCACTTATAGCAACGTTTGGTGACTGCTTTTTGAAATACAAGCGCTTCTCAGGGGTTGTATGGCTGTGCTGTATTGGAAGAAGTAAGAACACGGCTAAAGCCAGTAAGACAGCAATAAGCCCTACTGCAAATCCTTCAAGCAGACTAAAGACTCCATAGAAGACCACAAAAGTTATGATCAATCTATTTTGTAATGATAATCCGTTGTCTTTGTCTTTCATTCCATCCCCTCACTTCTGAATTATCGCCTGAATGTCCACCAGCATTTCCAGTTAATATGCTAAATGAATTGTATTTAAGCATGATATGGACAATAACATTCCACTTACAAATAAAAAACAATATGCCAGTAATTCTAATTGATACGATTAAACATGATATGTTCATTTTAGAGAGTCATCCCTTCAAACCGATTTCGATCTGACGATGGCCTTCAACAACTCTGTGTCATCATCAAACTTCTCTTCTAGCTCTTCCACGATAAAAGCCAGTCTGTCCCCACCCTTTAATGGGATTTGTATGCTTTGCACACCCAGTAGCTCTCTCACATCAAACGAAAGATACTTGGTTCTGGAAAAGCTGGAGAAAAAACTGCAAAGTGGTTCATCAGAGGCTTGTACCCAGTATGCATCAAACCTACGTGTAGATCGTTGGTGGAAAACTGAAGGTTGCTGAAGAATTCGGTGATGCTCGCTATCCCCTGGCCTGTTTGTTCATGTGGTAGCTCTGAGAAGGTGATCTTATTCATACATTTTTTCCTTTTTCTTTGCGTAACCTGTCATGAACTCTAGAACAATCATTTTAGCGTTTTTTAGGTCATCGCTATTGCATAAACCTTTCTGTTTCGTAAATCGCACGTAGTCACTCAATAGTGGGACTATCGCTATTCTCAACACTTCGGTTAGAAATGTTGGCAGTTCACCGCCAACGAATAACTGCTGAAGGAAATTATTCGTTGCCGTGGCTGTCTTCGAACTTATGTTTGAGTCTCTGACTACAGAATGAATACCACTACGAATTGCATAGCAGTTTAACGATTCCGCTAGATTATGGTAATTATCAGGGAAAAATAGCAGATCGGCTGCAACATGAGCATCAAGCCCGACATTATCAGCATACTGCTCTATAAACCCATGAAAACACTCTAAGTTTGAAAGCTTATTCGTAGAAAGTGCACTAGATAGCTCGTTCGAGAAGTCGAGTAACACTCGTTCGTAGGTTACTCGGCGGTTTATCTTGGGTTTTGCAATGATCACCTATAGTCAACCTCATGCTTATATTTGCGCAATACGCGCTCCATTGTTTATTATCTAAAAATAGCATAATGGTATAGACAAATGAAACGTTTAATTCTCTCTTCTCTCTCTACTGCAATTCTTTTGGCCGGTTGCGGCGGCGATAGTGATAACGGAACCAGTACAATTCAATCAGCTACTTATCAGGCCATTGATGGGTACCTTCAATTCGCTGAGATGTATGCTGATCGCGACGGTGACTACATTCCAGACAACGATGAGTACCTTGGATTAACGGACGCAACAGGCTCACTTACAATCGATGAAGCTTCTCAGTATCGAATTTTGGTTAAAGTCGTGGCCGGCCAAACCGTAGACTCGGATACGGGCATGGCAATAGAATCCAAGACACTTGTTGCGAGCCCAGGCTCACGATACATTACGCCTTTCAGTACACTTGCAGACCTCAACAACAAGTTCATCAATGATCTTGCAGCTGAACTTGGCGTTGATGCTGAATTACTCGACTCTGACTTCATTGCTGCGAGCTCAAGCAACACTCAAGCTAAACTAATCCGAACCTTAGCGCGAAGCAAAATGCCTTACATAGGAGAGACAATCCAAGACTCTCAAGCCAATATCGATACCCTCCAGCTAGTTACCGAGAACTTTGCTACGTACTTGAATGAGCACGTTACAGATTTTGATAACATCACGCTTGAAATCGATATCAATGGTGATATTTATCAAAAGCGAACCTCTGACTCATACAGCATTGAACTAGCACGAACCAAATGGGTGAACTCAAAGTGGGACGACATGATACTTTGCTATGGCCAAGCTAGTGCTGATAAGTTGGTTTTTTCAAATTGTGACATGAGCCAGATGGCCGTGGTTGATCAAAAGACTGGTCAGATACTGCAGCGCGAGTATTTTGATAATTATAATGGCATGAACTCTTGGTATCTTGACAACGAGCGAATTGTCATCGAAAGCAATGACGATAGCGTTGACATCTTTAACATGCAGTTTGAGCAGCTTACTAACGAAACTCCATCAAGCGTTTTCTATGAACAGGCGCATAATTCAGGGTTTGCCGTCTTCGGTGAGCACCCAGTACTTGAACAAGCAATCTCCAATGGGCAACTCTATCCTTACCCGGTTCAAGACGACAGAGCAGGCGCAGACTTTTCCGTCTATGACCCGACAGGCCACACATACAGAATACAAACAGATGGTGAAGTAGACGATCGAGACGCACCAACTAAAGAACGACTTGCTAGTCTGGTAATCTCTGATTATTTGCTAAATGAAAATGCAAAGCCTGTCGCCAATTCTGACATTATGATCACCTGGCTTGGTGGTAGCATTTTTTCAGCTCAAATAGACGTTGATGGGGACAAGTACGTAGCTGATGCTCCGAGTACTTGGTACACCTTTGACGCCTCGACAGGCAAGCTTACCAAGCTTGGTGAGTTCTATGATGGCAAGTTCTATCGAGGTCTTGATGAAACAACGGTGAGTCACTATTCGCCTGTCCGTACTTACCAAGAATTTCCACCAGCGGATACCAACAAGCCTGATTACAATGAGATACACCACTGGCGTCAGATTTCTTTAAGAGACGGCTCGTTAATGAGTGAGCTTACAATGAAAAAATGACCTGTTTAACCTTGGGTTTCAAAAACAAATCCATACTCCAAATGGTATCTTCGCTTGGCATAACAGCTGTACAAATAACTCTTGTTTGACGGAGCTTGTCAATTTCCGATAGTTCTCAACTTGATTAATATAAAGCCCGCATAAAGCGGGCTTTTTCGTAAACCTTGCATACCTCAATTAAATTAAATGACGTCGTGCTTCAGGGCATATTGTGAAGCAATGTCAGTAAGCCTTTTTGACTCTTCGTTAAGTTGAACCACGGCCCCCATACAAGAATGAACCAAAACATTTGTTTCATCTGCAATTTTGCCTGTCGAAGATATGGTTTCATTCACTTTATTAGTCACTACGCTTTGCTGCTCTATAGCTGCAGCTATTTGAGTCGTACTGTCTGAGATTTCTTGTACATCATCGCTGATCACTCCTAGTTTACCTTCCGCTCTTGTCGCAGACTGAAGAAGGTGTGTACCACGCCCAGTACACAGCTCAAGGTTAGATATAAATCGTTCCGTCTGTCTTTGAATCGAATCAATGATGGTTCGTATATCGCTGGTGGAGGATTGAGTTCTTATCGCTAGAGTTCTTACCTCATCAGCAACCACAGCACACGCCCTTGCTCACCCGCCCTAGCAGCCTCAATCGCCGCGTTTAATGCGAGTAGGTTTGTTTGTTCCGCCACATTCTGAATAATCTCAACGACGTTTGTCACATCGCTGGTGTACTCCTTGAGAGTCACGATATCAACTTCACTCTCTTTGAGTGCTGTGAACAAATCACCGATTGATTTAGTCATCTCAACCACAGCAACATTCCCCTCGGTAGCATGTTGAAGAGAATTATGAGATTTCAATGCACTGCTTTCTGAGTTCAGCGCTATATCTCTTATGGTCATTGACATTTGATTCGTTGCGGTTGTTACCGATACGGTATTGTCGGCTTGCTTTTGAGCCTGCTCTGCCAGCGCCGTAAGCTGCTTTTCTAGGACCTTTGTAGTCTCCTCTAAAACTACCGATTGTTCCTGCGCAAAGAATACAAGTGATGTCATACCATCTAGCAAGTTATTAAAGCTCTGTCCCATTGCGCCAATTTCGTCATTGCTAATATCACGGGACCGAAGAGAGAGGTTATTTGTATTTACGATATCGACCATCACTTGAGACTGCGCAGAGATACGCTTGACTATAGAACGTGTAAGCCAGAATGAAACAGTGACAAGACTTAGTAGTAAAATGCCACTAAATAGAATCTTGACCGTGAAGCTCTCACTGCGCTTCGTGCTTTCGGCTCTTTGAAAATCTTCCTTTAATTGTGCGAATATATCTTCCAAATCTGCTGCAGCCTGACGGACTTGAAGTCGGAGACCACTGCGGTGATCAGAGCCAATGAGCCTCGTTTGCTCAATGAGCTTATGGCTAATCAACGCCAACTGTTTAATGTCTTGTGTTAAGAGCATAGGGTCTACTGGCTTTAAGCTGACGAGCGAACTGACGATCAGATCAATCCGTGATTTTGTGTGGCGGTCATCTTCCTCTACCGCTTTTATGGACACGAGATTTAGTAACTCTGAAAACTCCCCTCTTAGTCCTTCATGGTCACTAATTCCTAATATCCTTTGCGCTGAAACCAACGCCAAAAACGAACGCTCATAATGCTCAAGATTATCCAAAGTAAGATCCACATTTGGTATGACAATCCTCAAAGTGGCCAGTGAATTTAGAAACTGTTCGCGTATCTGAAGGAATTCAACGACTTCCGATTGAAACCTATCTATATACTTCTCTGAGCTGCGTGATAAAAAGTCTTTTTCATGTCTGCGCATTTGGAGCAGTTTAACTTCTAGGTCTGCAATAGCCGCTTTCGAAGCACCCAGTGTATGAGTTTGTCTCTCGAGCGCAAACGACATTGCTAATAGAATGAGGATACTGAAAGCGCCCAGTGCCCCTAAGATTGTAAGTTTCCTGCTTAATGGCAACGTGTATTCCATGGCGTGCTCCAATTTACTGTTTATAGTTGGAACAGTATCATTTTGGAGGCACATGTTTGCCAGGATAATGATGTAAAAATATATGTAATTCTTATTTCTAAAACAATATTCTCATTAAGTAAAATTCAATTAAAAAGAGAAATATTACCAAAAAGACGTGGCAAAAGAGAATAATCCTCCCAATCTGATATACTTCATACAAATACAATTTACAAGTGGACTGCGTAATGAAGATATCGGTTATTTGTCGCTCCGAAGTTCAAGATGGTTCTTTGCTTGAACAACCGCAAATCCTTCTTCCTGATGAACGTACCAAGCCTGCAGCGCAAGCTCTTTTTGCTCAAGTTAGAGAATCAAACTCTGACTTTTTGTGTCACTGCTGTCCCCCCCCCCGCTCGAATGCTTATCCGTTATAGTCACAACCATTTTCACATTGTGAATCACCCAATCTTGGGTAAACACCGTGAAGACTGTCCATTGTATACCCATGTCAAAGGTTACATCGATAGGGGGTTAGCAAGCGAGAGTGATACTAAACAAGAAGAGTCTTTTGCTCTACACCGTGCTTTAAAAAGGAAGATAGTCGCACCTCTCCATCCACTCCCATCATACAAAGTCAGGAAACCGCACAATCTCCTCAGGTAAGAGAGCCTAAAATTACTCAGCTACTTCGTTACCTTATTAAAGAAACCTTTTCCAATTGGTACTACCCAAACAAATCAATCTCCGTAAACAAGACACTAATGAACTTCAAGATCCAAGCTCAAAATGTCCGATTCGGTAAAACCACATTAGACCGATATCTATTCTTTGGTCACGATGGGTTTAAATTCTGCTTACGAACTCTCAATAGAGATCTTAAGAGCGGGAAATGGGAGGGGCCAGGCAGGCCACACGCTCTTGTTTTCTTTGTCACAGAAGAAGTAAATCTCAAAGCAAAGTACATTTATTTTGATGGTATTAGTTATGGATATCGGCACACAAACACTAAGAAGGCTTTAGAGACAAAAGGGCCCTACCTAATTGCGCTTTCCGTAACACATGAGGAGCATGAGGAAGCCAATGCCAAGTTGAAGCCTACTTCACTCTACATACAACCTATCGCATCGAAGACTAATATCTTTCCAATTGAGTCAGATCTAGAGCGCCACTTCTTTACGCATATCGCGAAAGAAATTGACGAAAGGAGTCTACAAAAATGGTCAATTCAAAAGGTTCTTCTTCCCAAAGCCGCTCTGCTTTCAGAAACAGCCTCACCTGATTATCTATTGCAGCAAAAGAACAGGGACAACAAAGTGGCCTATCGATGTTTAATTAACATACGAAACGATACAAATGATAAGTCGTACCGAGAACCCGTTTCATTGGACATTTGGCGGGCCAACGAGCGGATAACATTGGACGGCGATGACATCAAAGCTGAAGTGAGCCGAATATTCCAAAGTTAGGGTTTAGCTTCTGAATTCTCTAACTTAGTACTGGATATGCGGTCTGCAAATGACCGTTTTTTGGGTAATAGCACAACAAACGCAAGCACGGGCGCTGCCAATAGGAGCACAAGCCCTAATGTTTTAAAAAAATATGATGACAACTCAAGTTTCTCTGTCGCCATGCCGTCATCATTCACTGTTTTTAGCCGTACAACTTTCTCACCTAGTGTAGTTCCAATAAAGCAGTACAACGTTATGTGATAACCAAAAAAGCTGCATAAGAGGTATATGACCATCATCAGGTCGTCTACCTTCAATAGGATAATAGCAGCTGTTGCAATCATTGAAACTACGAGGTAGTCCAACATAAATGCAGTAAATCGTCTAAGTAACATCATGATAGTAATCCAGAATTGTTGATTGTTTTCATGACTCGATCCAAACACTCTTGGATCACAACTTTGTCGTTTATGCCTTCTTCAGCCACTCTATCTTTGATTAGCTTTTTCATATTGGGGTACCCTAAAGCACTGCCCATTGCTGTTGAAATTTGGTCATAGCTAAGACGCCCCGCTATTATCTCTTGGACTTTCATACGAAGATCAACATCTTCAGCGTCATTAGCCAATGACCATACCAGCCCCTCTGGCATTAATGACACTATTGGTTGAACGATAGGGGCTGTGACTGCCTTCAACTTGCCAATGTATAAAAGTCCTCGCCCTTTGCCTTTGATAACATTAACTTTACCAACATATGGCTTTAGTGATGACATTTCGTCTTCAGTTAAACTGAACTGTCGTTTTAGCTCTATCTCTGTCTCTACGTCTGGGATATTACAGACGAGCGTGTTCGTCGCCAAACCTCGTATCGCTGGTGGGAATTTGTGGTACAACTGTGTCGCGAGCGCAATAGTTTGTCTGTATTTACGTGCTGTCTTGGTTTCTTTTTCGATATTGGTATCTAACTCATGACAAGCTGCCTGTTCATACTCATCTTGATAGTAGTATTTTGGTATAGGCTTTTTTCGTTTTGCAATGATCATTGCCCGGTTATAAAAGACTGGGTCCGCATCTTTTTTAACATCATCTGGGTGAACCCAAAAATGCCTCTGTGACATACCTTTAGCAAGGATAAACCAAGCGTTCCTCATCGAATCAGGAGCACTGTCAACTATTGGCTTGGCATTCACAAACATCATGCTTACGTCGCTATAGTCAGCCATGGGATAATGTCCCAAGAGTGCTTTATACCGGTTACAGCTCAAACTAATTGCTGCACCTATCGCATCGATTAACAGCCCATTACCATAAGTGAATTTACCAAGTATCGCTTTGACCTCAGTCTGTTGTAATGCCGAAGGTATGTCTGCAACTAGAGGCCAAATGTATCTGTGAGCCGCCTTAGATAACATCAAATATTGCCTGCGAAGTAGCGGCGGGACGTCACGGTCAATACTCGCTTTATACATAGCATTTCTTGCATTCAGATAACTAGTTCTAGCTTCTTTGACTAGGTACTTGGATACATTCGGACTATTGATAGCTTCAAGAATCTTTTCAGCTCCTTTTTGAGAAGGGTCAATGATTCTCGGTTGGTCAACGGCTTTTTCAACCATGAGGTCGATAACGCTAGAAATGCAGGCATCAAGCTGCTCGTGAATATTTGCTTCGCTACCGCCATTAACGATCTTTGCCAGAAAAGCTGTTGCTGTATTTATCTCAGTACTTGCAAGGCGGTTATAGCCATATTGCGGTTCTAATAGGTTGTAGGCATGCTGTTTATTGTTATCCAAATTTACAACGGCAGCTTTTTGTTTATCTTCTTCTTTCAGGTTTGAAATTACTGACTGTGCGAAATAAATAATGGATTCGCCATAATCTACACCAGCAAAAAGTGGGAGTTCAGTAGTACCAGGTATAAACTGTATAGCGCGAGCAAGGTACGCCATTTGGATTGATTTACCTGAACCCATCGAACCAGAAACGGCTATTAAGTGGTGCGTCTGAAGGTCATCAAAGTCAATAGGCCATGGTTTACAATCAATGGTTGAGTACATCATTACACCACGTTTCCATGGTGACGATGTTCTAACCAATGGGGCCGCTTTCATAGTTTCGTAAAGGCTGTCACAACTTGCGGCTCCAATAGGTTTTGCACTGTAACTCGGTAATGAAGAAAGCAAAGACTCTACGGGAAATGAGCCTACTCTCTGACGTTCCCCACCCCAGGTTTGCAGCGCAGCTTGAACAGATTTATAGTAACTCGTAGTTTCCTTTTCTGTGTCCCCCCATACAGTCACTGACATGTAACATTTTACGGCACAGCCGCCACCATTTATAAATTCAACTATCGCGTCACAGGCATTTAGTAGATCACTACTGACCTTACTAGTACGAGCTACAAAGCTTGTCGTGTGAGCCTTGGTGTTAAGTTGCGATTTTATTTGCTGTGAACCTGAAACCAGTGAGTAGACAATGCGGTATGGTATTTTCCGGGCGATTTTATTGGTTAGTGAACGCATCAATACCATTTCATCACCAACCATATAACGCTCCAAAGTGGCGTAGCACTTGCCATTAAAGAAGGTCAAATTAGTTTTGGATGCATCATGAAACTCTTCCTCAACAATTTGCGAATGAATCGACGGGTGGCCGATGTCTTGAAGTTCAATGACATGAGGATCGGTGCTCATAATTTTGACTTTGGAGTTGTCAGCGGTGGCTACTTTTCCAACGGAGGAATAATCGAACTCACGATAGAGAAGACTTCGTATCTCTGTAAGCGCAGAATGCGATTTTAGTTTTGTGAACAATACATATTCAGAAACAATGGTAGTAAATGAATCAGTAAAACTCTTGTGTGCATCGTGCATTTGTTGAGATTCAAGCCATTGATTTTGGACTTTTGTACCACGCTCACCCTTTAGGTTATGCCCAAATTCATTCGCCAAGTCACGTATTGATTCGACTGCTTCTTCATTATTTAACTTGTCCAAAGCCGATGGTTTGGTAGTCAAAACAATGTATCCAACTTCTGGCTTAATAATACTCGCGAGAAGCGCTTTTTCGTCCTTGTTTACTTGTTGAGACTGGTATCCCATATCCCTCGTCGTTACATCCATTGAACTTAAAGCTTCATCCACATAAGTAGCTGAACGACTTGCATCAACGTCTAACACAAAATCAATTTGATACCCTTCTTCTTCAAAGACTTGCCTTAGCTCATTCGATACGTACTCAAGTATCTGAAACTCTTGTGATTGGCTGTAGTATCTGTATGTACCTCTTAGTGCCAGAAGCGTCACCAACGAACCATCATTAGCTACCAGTGTATGTTTGTCATGATCAGAACTTGTTTCCAACTGACAAACTTCATCTGGACTGTAGGCAATCAGATTTGCAAGAAAAGACAAAATACCCATCTATAACTGAATCCTTTTATTTGACCATGAGTTTTGGTCCGAGTTGCTTGCTGATAACTTTCGACTCGACACGTTTGCAATAACTGCTTTCACAGCACTAGCTCTTTCTTGTTCATCCAGCGCGGATGCATTATGAAGGGCAATAAGGTCTTTAGCTGTAAATAGTGCCTCAAACTCGATGACCAATTTTCTATGCACGTCTAGCGAACACAGCGCATCATATGTTGAAGGCATGCTATCTATGCTAAATATTTCAAGTGGATCAATTTCCATATTTTCATCCTTTGAGATCTGGCATTGCGCCAAAACGTGCAGCAATTGAATCTATCTTTGGTTTATCTTGAGATCTTGCCCATACCTTCACACCACCAGTACCAAATCCACCTAGTTTAAACTTTGACTTGGCGAATGCCTGTGCAAGCTTTCCACAGAGCAATCGGTCATATGCTCTCATGTATACACCAAGGCCGGTTGCGTATTTATTGCCGTTCATCCGAACTGGCTCAGACAAACCAATCCATATATTTTCAGCCACAACACCTCTTGGGTACGAATACCGATTGATTGTTAAATCAATTTGAGGACGAATGGGTAATTTGCCTGCTGCCGTTTCAAATCCACCAATAATTTCAACCTGGGCATAGTTCATCAGCTCAATAACTTCAGGCAACGGTGCCCACAGCCTGATGTTAGAGCGTGCTCCTTCAACTCCAAAAGAGAACCCTTGGATATGCGAATCTTCCATAGACTTTACGCGGACATTTAAGATACATGCCGTATCCTTATGAAGATTTCTCAATTCTGTGTGCACTTGTTGGAAATTGTCGAAAGGGATTCCTCGTTTAATACCAGTAAGCAGAGGCTTTTTAAATTGTTCCATCTCTTTCCATGTATCATTAATTGGAAAATTCTGGTTCAACAAGTATTCAAAATGGGCAAGGCGAGGAAAAGTATAGTGGTGAAGTTTTGCCTGATTTGCATGATTGGATTTATGAGAACCCTGATTTGCCTGGTATGCATTCTCAAGCGCTGCAGCTACAGCAACATTTTTATTTAAAAGCGCATCCTGATAAAAACTCGGCAATAAGGATTTTAGCATTCCATAATGCAATCTATATGGTTGTTCAAATGGGTCTGCTCCAACCATTTGGTGCATATCTTCAACAATTGAGTCGACAAATTGCCCTACAATTTCTGCGCCTTCTATGTTCTTTTTGATACCCAATTCACGCATGATCACTGAAATTCCAATTCGGAGATATTGCTCAGGTCTAAATTGCGAATAACGGCCAAATCCTGCATTTTGAAAATCCTTATAGGTCAAGTCAGCTATCCAAGGCACTGACATGTCGAGGTCCGCTATAGATTCAAATTGGGTGACCAAACCATCAAGATATGAGATCCCACTGGAAGGAGATTTCCCATCATTGAAAAACGCAACGCCAACTTTGTTCATAATTGCTTTCCTGATTGCTTCAGATGATTTTTTAGTATTTTCGGCCACTCATTTGGGTTATAGAAATCCGCAAAGAACTCCTTGTTACGACTCCACTCCTCAATTTCCTTGCTGAACGATTCTGGGTGAAACAACAGCCTCAAGTGGGGATACTTTTTCTCTCTTTCTTGGTATTCAGCATCTGTCATCGACCGAAAGTCTTCGGCTAATGCACGGATGTCCATGATTGAATACACTCGCTTGACCTGATGCTTAGAGCTCTCCCAAAGTTCGAGCCAAAGGCCACTTTCCCGCGCTATTTTCAATAAAACCTCACCGCACTCTTCCGGGCCAAGTACTTTTGCTAAGTAATTAGTAACCCAGGCAATTCGAACATAGGCATTTAATTCAGCTTGAGTTAGAGACGGGCAAAAGATTAACGTTCCCATCTTATTGTCAGCAACAAACCATAGGTGCTCGCATAAATGACATAGAGGGTCGCGACAGTCGAAATTACTCATTTCGTTATGTTTGTGGTTCCCATCTATGTGATGGACATGTTGGTATTTAGGAGAGGTGAAGCCGCAAACTGAACATTTGTAATTAACACTTTTAAGAAACTGAGGACGCGCCAAGTCAAATTCAGCATTTTCATACGGTTCGGGCGGTTCCGAAAGACGACTAACATTGCTTCTACTTACGCCAATAAACATTTATATAAGCCTTTTCCTAACAATTTACAATATAGTACATAATATTCTAGATGATAGGAAGAGGCTTATCTAAGAAGAGAGTTAAATCGGATGTTATTGCGCGGCCTGACCAACAAGATTTCGATAATCAACAGCTTGTTGTGTTGCCTCAACCACACCTGCTGCTTCACCAAAGAATAGCATCCAAGCGGTCGGGAAAGAGAGCGCACACCCACCGATTGCACCCTTAAGCATTTTCGCCATTTCACCTTTGTTCGCATTGCCCTGATTGTCTTGACCTTGCTTATACCAAGTCCAAATACTCCAACCAGTCATCGCAATTCCCGCAGCCATAACAAGTGTGTATAATGCACTACCCCAAGAACTAGCAATCGCATCAATGTTTTCACCCCCTTGTTGGGCACGGGTTCCGTTGTTTGCCAAAATTGGAGCCGCATAGACCGATATCATTAAAGCGAATAGTGTTTTTCCGATTTGGTTATATAGTTTCATAATTACTCCGTATTACTACCTTGTTTAAAATCGTATTGAGCATTCTCAGTGAGATTAGCCCTTCCATCATGTAAAATCAGGGCATCTGCCCCACTGCTGAAGGTGAAGATTTCTCCTAAATAGTCAATTCCTCCACTGTAAGTCATAAAAGCGCCAATTGACCCTGCTGCAATCGGAAACCAAATTGACGACATCGCCGTGTCCTCATTACTGCTATTGCCCAGACGGTACCAATAGGCAATGCTTCCAAAAACCAGAATCAAACCTAGCACTGCCCTGAAATTCCAAAGTATTGCTAAGTACATACGCCCGTGCTTTATAGCGCTAATTCCCACATCGCCGATTGCTGAGTTGGTTGTTGAACTCGATGAAAACGCTGAAGAGCTAAATACTAAAAGGATGAGCAACAAGAATGACTTCATCGCAGCGCTCCAATGCAGTATGTATCTGAACAAACTGTATCTGCTGTAATCTCTTTAACAGTTCCAAGGAAGTCGTAGTATTTCCCTTTTTCCAAGCTCTGCGTACGTCCGCCTTCTGTCTTATTTAGATTCACAACTAGAGCGTTATCCAATTCAGGTGACTTAACGATCAATGCCCAGTCAGGCAATAGAATTCTTCCATTTAAATACTGGACACCAGCCCCTTTGGTAGACGAACTGTTATTAACGACACGTTGGTTCTGTGGGACTACGATCGGAACACCAACAGTTTGTGTTTTGACAATAGGCTTTGGTAATTTTCCAATATGGTCAACGGTTGTTTTTGAAGGCGATGTCGCGTGTCTTGTATTTTTCGCAACCTGTTCAGAACTAGACTTCTTTGTGACGGGGCGCTTTCCTTTCTTTTCTTTATTTTTGCGTATCTGTGCTAATTCCTGTGCTGTGTAATCAACACGATCATTATCAATGTAGAACTTTGAGCCAACTAAAAGAATTGCATCATCACCTTTCCCTTGAATACCGGTCACTTTATGGTTACCAAGAACTGAGATAAATTTTTCCCCCTTCCAGAGGGTGACATAGTGAGGCTTCCCTCCTCTTCGATCCGGTGCTCGAATTGAGAAGACGCCATCAGCTATTTCGTCGAGAGTATTAAAACCACGTAATCGAGTCCTTTTTTGCTCAGGAATTGCGATCGCGTTTTCACGACTTGATAGCATCGTGTGCAAAGATGAAATCGAACTTTCTAGATCGAGCATACGGGTATCTAAACCTTCATTATGCTTGACTTGATATGTATTAAATTGGTCATATGGTTGTAAGACCTGATCAACATACTCACCGATCAAGGATGGTATATCCCCCTTAAGCGACGCTTTTGCAGCTTCCGAGGACTGCTCAACAATGGATTGTTCTTTATCCTTCAACGCCAAGCTCACCCTATTGTCGATATCCAATTTGCGAATCACTTCTTCAGCAAGTTGTTGTTTTTGAAGCTTACTCACTGCGCCAAAGCCATCTTGTTTCGAAACTTCATTTATCTCACGTTTAACAAGTTCCGGTATCGATTGCTTGATGTTTTTAAGTTGATTTTCAAGACGGCTTTCAATCTTCGAAACTTCACTAAGGGTAATATATTCATCACCGTGACTAGTGCTCAATAGACCCTTACTGTTCGCAAATGCCAAAGCACCGCCAGCTAAGGCAATAACGATCGCAACTCCAAGAATTGTTCTCGATTTGCCATTGGGCTTAGTTTTCAAAGCATCTGGTTTTGCTTTGTCCGATTGTTCAGGTGCATCATTGTTTGACATAAATCATCCTTGTTATTAAAACAGAAAAGACATATATAACATAGCTACTTCCAAATTTCCGTATATGATTCCTGATCATTTGCACGATCAATAACCGCTAATGGAATATTTGGCTTCTCAGTCTCCGCACTTGTTGTCTCAACATCTTGTTGTGGCTTTTCATCTGAGACAGAAGCGTCGAGGTTTATTTTTTCTATTCGATCCGTTGCCAGTACCTGCTTTTCAAATAGTAGATACATCGTTTGTCCCTTAGGTACCTCTACTTGAATTGGTCTATTCGCGTAATTGTATAGAATCGGGAGAAAACCTTCGGCAGCCGTTGCTATGCTATAAACAATTCGCTCAGTCGTTCCTTCAATTGCTGAAGTTGATGAATTTGTTTCACCATTCGAAGTTGTTACATCTGTATCCGTCAACGACTCAAGAAAACCCGACATAAATAAACCTGCAAATAACCCGCCGAATCGCTGAATGTAATGATGATCAACTTCATTATCGAACAGAGACTTTTCTGTATCAGGAGACAGTGCCCAAGCTTTCACTGGAATTTGCTTGCCATCGTGAATGACTGATGTGAGTGTTAGAGCAACTCCAGGAGCCTGCTGAATAAGTTCCATTTTTCCAAACCCAACACTCCCCTTTGCTCGGCTATTTAACAATTTAATACGAATAGGCCCAGGAACATCACTATCAATTGGCAGCGTGGTTCGAGCAAAAGCGATTTCACCGGCATCAAACAAAACAATGTCTTCTGCTTGGGAGTCAAACTCCGATCTATTGTCATCGGCCATGCTTTTTCCTGCTAACTGGTCACCTAACTTAGACACTTCAAGACTGTAATTTGGGTGGACACCTGGCTGAGTTTGTCCACCGTCCGTTCTGTGTAATGCAGAAGCAGCCGGCATTTTCGCATCTTTTGGACTGAAGATATTTTCAGTAGTAGCGCTATATTTATCGGCTTTCGAAGTATATCCAACTTTAAACTTACCTCCAGAATCAGGTACGAACGGCAATCCAGCAAACAAACTTTTGGCTCCTTCTGTGATTTTTAATTTTCTTTGCTTTGCACGTTGCTCTTGCAAGGTCGCTTCCTGCCTCGCTTTTTCTTGCATTAATTGAACCTCATCAGCTTTTTGACCTGCTTGACTCAGTTCTAATTGACGCTTTAAATCTTCAATTTGAGACTGCTCCTGCGATAGAGCACTGCTTTTAAGAGGCAGTACAACAGTATCTCCAGTAGTAATGTTCGTACCAGTAAGTTTTGACTCATTATTTTCGCCTTTGTGCTTTACTGCAGTAAGCTCTTCTCCAAGCTCATTAACTGTTTGAGCTGACGGCATCGCACTATTTGAAGGCTCATGTTCATCACTAGTGCTATTGCTATTGTTTTCCGGGATTACTCTGGTTTTTCCAAGATAGCTACGGCCTGCTTGCACTGCTTCTTCACGTTGAGATTGATCAATTTTCTGAGATGACTGAGCTATAGGTGATGTTTCTGGCACATTTATGGACCCATCAACGGACTGCTCCGTAATGTCGTCAGTTTTAACTGGAGCGCTACCTCTCGTCGTACTACCTGTAGCCGAAAGTTCCTCCTTGACTTGTTTGCTTGCTGTCCACGTTGCAAAAGCGATAAGCCCAGCAACAACTACAAAAACGGAGCCAATAATTAAGCCTTTTTTACCTTTCCCCTTCTTCATAGTGCCCCCGAAGTTTTAACTACCGCTTTCACCCTTTTTCTGCCTTCATAAAACCAATAGAATGCTCTAGGGTAAACCTTGTACAAATTGTAGTTTCCGACTTTACCCTCTCGAATTAATGAACTGCCTTTGCCTCTAAGCTCCATTCTTGTTCGTATATAAACTGCACCCTCATAGGTAAAAGCTTGCCCTGGGATACCAATAAGCTCTACTTCTTTAGCCCCTGGTATACCGTGTGTAGTCCCAGATAGAAATGAATAGAATTCTGGACCTGCTTTATTAATATCTATGCGTTTAGAAGAGGTTTGTATTTCTGGCTTAGCATTGGGACCTATTAAAGGCAAAATGACTTGTCGACGCTGATTAAAATAATCAGTGTTACGTGAAGTGATACGAAATGGAATGGTTGTGTCTAAACCTTCTAAGACAAACCAACCACTGTTTGTTACTCCAGCCTCCTTCGCCTCCAAGCTATACGCATTGTTTGGCATTTTTGAAGATGTGAAAACACCATTTGACCCCTGTTTTACCAACACAATCGGCCATGCTGCACCTGTTTGATCAAAAAATGAAATTGCACCAGGAAAGCCCGGATAAACTTGTAAAATGAGCTCTTGTGGAAGCGAAGGGTCAAATGGAACAGTATCAATTAAACTTTCAGGTGGAGCGTGAAGTAACTTATTCTCAGCTACTTGCTTCTGGTGCTGCAGGCGACGCATGTTTTCAATAAACTCGGGATCAGACAACAGCTTTTCTTGTAGGTATAAATCTTCCTTTCTTTGCTCAGCGTCTAACAACTCTAGTTTATTACGATTCTTGTAATTTGCTTTCAATTTAAGATATTCAAGATTGGTCAAGTAAGTACTAAAAGCATTCTTTTCTTCTATTGAAAGAGAATCGACATTCAATAAGACTTCATCAATGGAACCGTATCGCGCCAAAAGTTCTTGAGCAACCAAATCGTCCGTATTCGCGCTGACATTATCTGCTGACAACAAAAACACAAATAAGACAATAGTAGCTTTGAACATGTTGCGTTTGATGTTAAACATTCCTTGTAGTCCCCGTTATGAACCATCAAAATTAATATATTTCATATTCACATTAAAAACAACCCTAGAAGCGCGAACCTAAACTCTGTAGCGTCTGGGAAACCAGTTGATCAACTTCTGAAGTATTCATCGGTTGTGAATGTACATTTGTATTGGGATAGGCAAGTACTTCATTTATACGCTTTACAGCACTTTGAGCACCTTTTATTGCTTCAACTTCTGATTTCCCTTGCCCTTGCAAAAGATCAGTTAAAGATTCTCCAATTTCAGCTTGTCCGTTATCAATAGCAGATTGCAGAGCTTCCGCTGATAGATTTGATGAGACGTAACGTTGTTTATACTGGCCTTCGATATCTTCGAAAGGAGAGCCTTCAAACACGGTTAGGTCAAGTTCATCTTGATCATCATCAGTTACAGTAGCTGGAGAGTTTGAAACCACTTCCTCCTCTGTTGGATGTTCTTCTCCCCAAGAATCTGCATATGCTTCATAATCACTATAATCTATGCCTTGTTCCTCATCGAAGTTCTCAAGGTAGGCATCATGAGCCTCCATGATTTGCAATTCAGCATCGTTAACATACGACTCATCCTCGATTCGATTATTATCATCAAAACTGTCAATTTCAGAGTCATTCATGTCGGGCTCGTCCTCGCTATTCTCTTGTTCGCGATCTAAGAACGATAGACCTATAGAGAGCATCACTTGCTTTGAAATATTGTCAGTTATATCTAGTTCTTTAATTCGCGCTAAGTTAGAAGCGAGTTCCTTCGACTCGATAAACTCTATTTCATTCGTGGCATATTCGTTGGCTTGTTTGATGTATTCACTTGATTGTAGTAAACACTGTCTTTTTGCATCTTCGACCTCTTCCACAGTAGGATCAAGAACCTGTGCGAAATGGTTGAGCTTCGCAGTCTCCACCTGCGGAAAATCAAGTTTCATTACTTTAAACGGATAAACTTCACCGCCATAAATATATAAACCTTCACCTGGCTCACAGCTCGCCATCATACGGGAAGTCACCATTTCTTGTTGTTCTAGACGAACATTTTCTCTGTCATGGTGTGCGCCGTGGGTGCCTGATTCTATTTTATCTTGTCTAGCAGTGAATACTTTTCCAGTTCTGCCCATTGCTAAGTTTAAAGACTCGCCATGGTCCTCATTCTTCAATATGAATTTGTTGTTCAAGTTACCAATAAGCGCTTCATATTCTTCACGACCGCATACTCGCTGAAACATACCAGCGGTTTGCGCACCGAATAAAACGTGGAACCCATAGCTTCTTACTAACGATACGATAATGAAAAAACCCTTCACTCCGTACATGCCATATTCATCTAAAAACAGTCTTACCGGATATTTTGCCGATGACGGTCTATTATCGACAGTCGTAATCCGATCACCTTGAAGCTTATAACCAGCGGCCCTCATTAAAATTGGCCTTAGCCCTTGAAGAAGTAATCTACCAAGTGCTGCGACAGCATCTTGGTTCTTGGCAATAGAAGGCAATAGAACCAATAACACGCGACCGCCTAAGCAAACATCCGTCATATTCACTTCAGACAGTTTAGTAACGAAAATGTGAGACATGGTGTCTGTTAAGTCCGACATCGTTTCGCTTACCATCATGATATTGTAGGTGTGTTGTTCTTCAGCCTTTTGATAAACCTCCAATTTATCAATTTCTTGCTCGGACATTCTAAACATTGGTTCAACAATGCCAGGAAGAGTTTTTAGATATTGTTGAAGAGGTCTTCTATGTTTTATGTGGACATCACGTCGAGATGCAGCCTTAATCATGGTTTTTAGTACGAGGAAATCACGAACAACCTCGATATTTAAATCAAGTCCCTCAACATCTCTTTCGTAAACTAAGTATTGGTAAGAAGCACCCATCATGGTTGATGATCGCCCTTCCCAGAAGCTTGAATCTCCTCCTTCGCTCTCCCTTCCTAGACCCATTGTGATCGTTTTCATTTGATCTGGAGTGCCTTTATTGAGGATGTTCATGTTATTGGATATACGATCCTCATCATGCATATTCCGGGTATCAAGGCAGTCTAAGGGGGTCAAAAAATTCAAGACAAGCAGATCATTCAACCTATCAAGTCGTTTCAGAATGGCAAAAATAATCCAGAACAACCCAATGTCAGCCTTGCCATCGACTACAACAGCACTAGTCCCTCCTGGCTGTAGTAGAGCTTGAAATAACAAGGTAAGAATGAGAACCGTTTTGCCACTACCGGTACTGCCGAGCACCAATGAATGTCTTGTCTCCATATCCGCGTTTGAGACTAACAGTCTATTTCTCAAGTACTCAATGCCAAAAATGAGTGTGCCAATTCCTATCTTTCGTTGAGGAATTAAATGACCATTTTTAACTGTCTCTCTTAAGGACTCACGACAAATATGTTCTGACCATTCAGGCGCTTCAAATGGAAATTCATAATCACTCCGCGTATTGAAAAGCCTGATGCCAATTGCAAATGCAAAAATGAAATCGCCATGCTCGGGAACATACAGCAACGCAAGTCCACATAGGACAATTAACATCGGGAATAGACGATTGAAGTCACTTTTAAAGCGCATCCAAAAGGTACGAGAATCTTTTGTGAACAAAGCAGGGTCATGTAATTCGGGGTTTGTATTGGCTACAGATTGCCTTCTAAAAGAAGCCATTATGCTTGCTCCTTATGATTATTTTCCTCTTCAAATTTCTTCATTAATTCAGGTACGTCGTCGTAAGGGTCCTTCCAAAGTTCAGCCTTTCCTACATCAACGCCGAGGCTTTTTAAGATGGTTGTAGCTTTATTCTCTTTCTTATCAAGATCATCACTCTTGTTGAACTCAAAGAGCCTGCCAAACTCTTCCTCGGACATACTCAAGAGATCTTCTGATTTTTTTCCAGCGTTGATAATCCGCTCTGCATTAACATGCAGGTCATTTGCTCCAGTTAACACGGAAGGAATGGTAAGCCGCATTTCCGCTTTTACCTCCATTCGATAGTGTGCACGAACACCTGAAGCTTCCATAAATGGCGTCTCTCGACCAATTGACGCCATTACCATACCTAAACCGCGATCTTTACGTTTAACCCAAGAGAATTCATTTCCAGCAATCCGGTTTACATTCTGGAATAATTCCATAATGCCCCATATTACTGTGGTCGAGTATGCGTGCTTTTTAACTACGACCATATACAATATTTCTTCAAACGAACGTTTTACTTTGCCGTCTATTTTCACCTTAAGTTGCTGAAGTATCTCTCTTTCATATTCATTGAACAGCAAAATTGTATCTTCGACGCTACCCTTGTATTCATTTCCATCATTCAGCAAAGTTGTTGGTCTGAAACCTGAAACAATTGAACCATACTTAGTTAATTTCTTGGTTGGAGCCCCATGTTTGTCAACATACTCTAAGGGGATTAAATTACCTTCTTCATCAAACAACCGAGCCACAAGCTCACTGTTGTCGATACACGACTTTAATGGCATCAAAAGTAATCTCTCTAGGCAGATCGTGGCTGTTCGCATACAAAAGTCTATGGATGACTGGGTTGCATCCTCTTCAAAAAAGAAATGGCATATTGGCCTGAAATTACTGTTAAAACCTGTATCAGCTTGCATTTTCTTATCATCTTCGAATTCAGCTTCAGTAATACCCAGCGGGGGATTTGAGGTCAGCATTTCAAAGGGTGTAATCCCCATGGCATAACGATTGTTATGGCTTGAACGGTCGCTAAAATCATAATCATGAGAAAAGTGAATAGGGTTTTCACCTTCAAGACGTTGTTTAAAAGAGGGGAAGACTAAGCCAATTGTCCGTGCTAAGACTTTGTCAGTGAAGTTAGGTGGAGTAATTCTTCGAAGATGCGGATGGACTTTTGAGGCAGACCTTATCAATGACTCTACATTATACGTTTTACTAGATTCGCCTCTAACCCTGTACTCACTCCAGCCTAAATAGACCAAGAAAATCGCGAAGGGCCATTTTACTAATTCTCCAAAATGACCATCATAAATTGCCATGTATTGAGGTGTAATCTGGCTATAATGAACATTCAATATTTCAAAGAAGCCTTCTTTAAACCCCCAACCCTCAAAATTTCGAAACGGGTTTGACACAAGCTGCACAACGTTCTCAAATACAAACAACATGAACATCTGACAGAGCTTCAGAATTCTCCAAATGTAACTCCAAACAAAGTACAAATGTTGATACGCCCCATATAACATGACCCCAAGTAAAGCCACACCAATAGCCGTTGATTCCATAGAATTTATGTTTGATTTATCGCTCATTGATGAACCTCGCTACTACCGAAATCAACATTTGAATTCACAGGTTGGGGAGAAAATGCTTGTTTAAATGTGTCATATTTGTTCTTGGTTATTGGTAGCGGAATTCGTTTAATGAACGATGCCCCTCTTCGAAATCGTCTTAAATTGATGACCACTGAGTAGTAGAAACTTAAAGTGATGTATATACCTATCGTTAATGTGACATAGCCTGCCAACTGTTTATCTTCAGTCCCCATACTCTCCATCAATGAAATGATCTCGTGAACAATAACTACTGCCATGACTCTTACGATGGTCCATAACCCTACAAACATAAGACCGAACAAGTGGCTTCGAATAACGGTATGAATTGCCTTATAGTCATTCCAACTTACAAAACGAATGACAATCCAAACGAGAGTTGGAGCGATCAAAGAAAGCCCATTGGTAGCTGGCATTAGTAGCAAAGATATATATTGGACGTATATTAAAAACAACATAAGACACCATTGCATTTTAGACTTAAACGACATATATTTTTGTCCAAGTTTTGAATTTTAGCAATAGGCAATATGGATTTGAATTCACTGATCGGAACGGAAATACTGTGGGTTAGATCAAGTACAAAGCAATCTCTTTGTGCCATTTCGGATGTTGAAATGGGCCGAAGAGTGTCTGAAATTAAAATCTCAGACTCCAACAACAACTCTCCTGTATTAGAGTTTTTAGTTTCAAGAGTCGATCACAATCACCCAGAGAAAAAATGGCTTGATGAGTGCGTCATCGTTTTTAGAAAGGAAAATCGGCCCATAACTCAGGCCCTCTTGTCTTCAAAAAAGGCATCTATATGGAGTTGCTTAAATGCAGGTGTTGATGCCTTCGATATTGATGACTTTTCATTTGTTACTCTGAAGAGCGAAATTAATCGTTTGAATGATTGCGGTGACTGATTATGGAAAAAAGCTATTCATTTGACACAGTTTCTGACTCAACAGAGAAGATTTTATCATCTAGCGTCTCAACTCTTCCCAAACATCTTAACGATACACTATCAAGTATAGAAAAGCCGAAAGCCGAACCTACTTACTCACGAAACATTCTTGGTTTGAAATTTAGGAAAATGGGTGTCAACAGTAACCCGTTCCTTGCCGATAGAGCCACTAGAACACTTCTTAGTGCCACGTACATTTTATGGACTTTGACGTTTATGTTTCTATTAGGAGCAGCGGTTAACTTTCTACTCCTAGAAAAAGTTGAACTTAGTGCAACTTCACATGATGCGAGAATTGAAGCTACTGCTACGCCAGTCCGTGTCAGGGGTCTGGAATGATGTTTAGGAAAAGTACACTGTCTAGGAACAAAACACTCCTAATTGCGTTCATCACGTTATTGATTTCTTCTTTTGCTTACGAAGCATTTTTAAACCAGTTATCAGCTAATAAGTCTGGAATCTATGAGATCCCTACGTATGAAAATAACGGGGTCGTCCGTATTGTTCCGCAAATTGAACTTCATGAACAACTATTTTCACAAACAGAGATCATGGACTTCGTCACTGAAGCGATGTCAAACAGCCTAAACCTCTCGTTTGATAACTACGAAATGAGTATGACTACTGCTGCTACTCGATACTTTACACAATCTGGTTGGGGTGCTTTTTCTGATGGGATCGAGAAATCGGAACTGTATAAAAATATATTCACAAATAAGGAAATTATTGAGTTCTTTCCTACTCGGGCCCCTTTTGTTGAATACAGTGGTATAGCTCCCGGATACATCGAGGGTGAATATAAAGACATAGCTTATTGGGTTTGGAGGGTGAAAGTCAGCGGCCAGTTTAGTATGAAGTCCTTAAAGATCGCTGGTGAATCCGAAAGCACTGAAGAGAAGCGCTGGAACAGAAAGAAAAAAACAGCCAATGTTCAATTCACCCTAGATCTTCAACGTGTACCAAAAGGAAAAGGAGCTAGTGCTGTAAAAATCAATAATGCTTCTGCATGGAGTATAGATTGGGGAAACAGATGAATAAAGCATGGCTCAAAAACATAAAACAAGATTGGCCTTATATCTTAGCAATTTGCGTATCAGTCATATTGTTAGTCAAAATCTCTAACTTCAGTGGATACCTACTTGGTAGTCCAGAAAGAGTTTTTGTATACAAAGAAAGTAATGGCAACTACAAGAGAGCTAACGTTTCAGCTAACCCACGATATACCGATGCTAAGGTTTCACGATTTTTACGCAGGATGGTAAGTTCATGCTATGCCATTGATTTTGATACCGCTAGTGCGATAGACAATGGAGTCAGTGAAAACGCTTATGGAGATTGTATCAATAGGCATTTTGCTCCAGTCGCTGCAAATTCACTTTATTATGTTTTTCCTTCAGACACACTGCTTGATGCCATCATGCGCTCTCAAGGACGGGCAGATGCTGTTGTCCCGTACTCGCCGGTGCTGATATCTCGAAACGGCCTTGGAAGCGACCTTTTTTGGGAATTTGAAGTACCTATGGTCGTAACAGTTCAGAGTGTTAGTACGGACCAAACCTCAAGTTTTATTGCCATTTATAGAGTAGTACCGGATGCAAGAGCAGATAATCCCAGTAGCTTACTCATTGAGAAGGTAACATTTATATGATGGCGTTAATTCAACAACTCACGGCCAGAGTTAAAAGTGCCCTTCCTCACAACGATAAGCGTAACGATCAACCAACCAATAGACATGCCTTTGTATTGGAAAACAGTCAAGCTATTCATAGGTCGCCGTACTATGCCTTCATATTGTGCCTAATAGCCTTTGTCGCATTCCTATATTCTGTGTACATATTTTTTCAATCTACGAGAATCATACCGACGAAAGAGTTTATTCCTTCTACAACAAGTGATACCGCAGTTCACCAAATACCTTTGAACCTTCCTGTTCTACCTGTACCAAACCAAGAACTAAACCCAGGTAAAACGCTAAGTGAGAAAGACTCTGAGGTTTCAGTTCGTCAATATATGATTGATAGTCTCAACGACTGCTTCTCCATGAACTATCTAAATAAGGCAAAGATATTAGTAAAATGCATGGGTAATCATTACGATTCACAATCAAATGCAAAATTTGAATACATAAAGATGCTTATGGATAGTAACTACTTGAATATCCTAAATAAGTATGAAACATCAGTTAAACTGCATATCGACAAGGACACCATTAATCTGATTGGTATAGCTGAAGTCTCGACACCTCAGAACCCAAATTTAAAGCGAGCGCTTTGGCTATACGAACTGGAGATGTACTACGAAATGGACAAAGTAAATGTGACTTCACCGTCTAAATGGCAAGTCGAAATGATCCGCGAAGAGTCATTCGACAAAGAATTTCCGGTGTCTATTTTTAAAATACGTGATATGGAGTAAGCATGAAAGGTGTACATTGCCTGAGAAACAGTTTGTGTGAAGAAGCCATATTGGACCTCGTTAGAGCAAGTGTGAATTCAAAGCGCGGTTCAAAACCACCCAAACGAAAATTAATAGGTAAACGTCCACAGCGATACTACCATCATCTGTTAAAGGGATTAGACCATATCGAATCACATGTTGCCTTCGGGGACTGTCAATTCAAGTTTCGAAGTGTGATTGTAGCAACAGAACACGAGGGAGGGCTCACCATAAGCATACCTTCGTCAGCCAATGATGATTTCAAACACTTGCTTTATGACTTTGAATTGATGCCATATATAGCGAAAAGCCGCTCTCAGTCTTCTAGATTAATTTCAAACACTTCCAGGTATTGGTCGGGTAACGTCAGTGATGAGGTTGCAAAAACACTTGTAAAGCAGATAGTCAGCTATTATATCAAAAATCCGCAGATAATTGATAATGTGTGTGATTCACAGAGATGGTTTCAATTTTCTTAACTGAAGATCGAGCTTGTAATTCTGCTCTTGAAACCTCTCTTTCCATATCTGGTAGCGCTGTGATACCTCTTCAGACAGAGGAGTTTGGTTAGATAACTCTGTAATCTTTTCTATCGGTGTTAGCCCCTTTAAAGAGCTATGTGGACGCTCCCAGTTGTAGTAGTGCTGCCATTCAGATAGCAGCAGATCCAACTCATCCAGCCCCACACTTACATCTATGGTCGGATAAAACTCGCTTTTATCCGTTTTCTGGGAACGTTCAACTTTACCATTCAAGTGAGGTGAACCAGGCTTGTTGGGGCGGAATTTTATTCCATATAACGACTTTGTTGCTTAATTCAGAGAGAAGGCATGCCTGCCCCATTGTGCTTGATTCTTAACCGATGCACTGTGTTTCAGGCATACCAAGCCCTGTAAGCTTATTCAGGGCTTTAATCATAGCGTAAGTCTCGCCAACTTGAGCGTTGTAGTTCCTCAGGCTTAATTTCCCACCTAGCAGCTGTTTTACTCGGTACATTGCGGTCTCTGATAGAGAGCGCTTATGATAGCCATACCGCTTTTTCCACTTCTTGTTGGAGCCATAGAGCTTCTGGCAACCTACCGCTAAGTTACGAGGGTGCCCTTGTTCCCAGAAGGCTGCTCCTTCTCTTGGTGGGATGAGCGGAACAGCTCGCTTGATCCGTATGGCATCATGGCAACTCCTTGTGTCATAAGCGCCATCACCTGATATCTCAATGATTTTCCGACGTGTCTGCTTGAGTAAGTTGGGGAGCACTTCGGCATCGGTTACGTTAGATAAGCTCATCTCTGCTGCGACTATTTCGTGGGTGCTTGTATCTACTGCGATGTGCAGCTTACGCCAGACTCTGCGCTTCCCATCAGTTCCATGCTTCTTGACCTTCCATTCACCTTCGCCATAAACCTTGAGACCAGTGGCATCAATGGCTAGGTGTTGTATCGCACCGCTGGTTTTAGTTTTAAATGAAACCTCAACATCCTTAGAACGACGGCTTATACAGGTGTAGTGTGGGCAAACAAGAGGGATGTTAGCCAGCTTAAATACGGAGTCTAGAAAACCTTGCAGCGCTCTCAATGGCATAGAGAAAACGCGTTTCACCATCAGAGCGGTAGTAATGGCTAAGTCGCTGAATCGGCGAGGTCTACCACGCTTGCCTTGTTTGTTTTGCTTCCACTCGGCTATCGCTTCCTCATCAATCCAAAAGGTCAGAGAGCCACGGTTGATTAAGGCTTGATTATACTGCTTCCAGTTAGTTGTTTTGTAACGAGGTTTAGGCATGAGACTACGACGATTGATGGGTGTAGCCGATCAGATCGTAGCTTCCTGATTTAGTTCCATTGATTTAAGCAACAAGGCCCCATATAACATAAGTTGCTTCTGGACTTTCTCTGCAAAGAATTCGCGCCCTCTGTCCGTCTGAACTCGTTGGATAGGAAATGGCATCTCATCCACTACACATTCGATAAAGTCGATTGTATTTGCTGCTGTGCGCCGAGAATAGCACCTCAAAACCCGATAGCGAGAGCAGTCGTCGATAGCTGTGTATTGATAAATTCCAGCCGTTATTTTACAGGTATCCATTTGGACTCTGTCACCAGGAATCGGACGCTCGTATCTTTGGAAATCTTTTTTACGTCGGTAAGTTACAATTTTTTTCACACAAGCTTCTGATAAAACTTTATGGATTGTCGCTGTGCTTAGGTGTATTTGATGAAGTCGGATTAGTTCTGTTTGTAAGCGTCGCGCCCCTAGGTTGCGTTTCTCACGCATCTCAAGGATCAACGCTCTTAATTCATCGGTAATCTTGGCATCTGGAGAAGAATGAGGGCGTTTGCTCTGGCTTTCTAGGCCAGCGATTCCATTCTGCTTATATCGCTTCGCCCACTTGCGTAATGTTGGTCTAGATATACCACAACGACGACATACGAGGCCTGCATCACCACATTCCTCATACATCTTCACCCACTGTAATCTTTGCTGAATTTCTCTATTCATAGACATCCATTTTAGTTGAAAGGATGTCTATGAATCACACAGATAATGATGTGCTGCTCCACTTCCTTCCTAATTTGAATGGATCATTAGTAACATCGCTTCATAATATTGGAATTCGTACTTTCAAAGATCTTTGTTCAACTGGGTATCTCTTAGCTTTTGTGAAGCTGAAAGACCTCAACTCTAAAACCCCTGATGTGGTACTTTTCAAACTTTATTCCTGCATTAAAGGGGTGCTCTATCAAAGATTAAATGAGAGTGAGAAAAAAGCCATCATGAATGAGCTCTATCATACATATGGCTTTGAGTATTCCAGTCAATAGATAACAACTACTCATTCTGTTCAAATTAGATCTTATAACCCTCTACCCTAATTTCTTTAGCATTTACGGTCAGATTAGGTTCTTCATATATTCCCATTCGAAGGTCTTTAATTGGGTTGTTGCTATGTGAGTTAAGATTTGTGGTGGTTGGTTTTTGTATACTAAGCGAAGTCTCCTTTAGTGAACCACCAGTCAGATCTTGCCAGTTGAATAGCTCAACAGGTAGCTGGGGGAGAAAACGAAGCGGAGTGCGAGCCATACTTTTGCCCCAAACTGTCCTTTGGCATGAACAGCTGACAGTTAAGCGTTTCTCTGCACGAGTGATCCCAACATAAAAAAGTCGTTTCTCTTCATGTTCATCATCATCATCACGGCCTCTGAAGTGTGATTCATCTTCGCATCCAACAATATATACTTGTTTGAATTCTAACCCTTTGCTGGCATGTAATGTCATAAGCTGTACTGAATTTGACTCACTTTCACCTGAGTCAATGAGAAGGTTTAATTGCTTAATACAGTCCAATAGGTGGCCATGTGATTCAATGAATGCAAATAGTCGAGCGTTCAGCGTTTTGACATTGGTTTCTTTTTGGTTGACCTCCGCGAGTACTTCAGCAGTCTCGGACTTAGTTTTGTATTTTTTCTTCGCATCTTCAATTAGCTTAGCTTTGAATAATTGTTGCCAAATAGTCATTAACCCTCTCTCGATAGTCGAGAGCATTTGAGCCCACTCTACTTGCAAGCTTTCATCTGAAGCATCGATATTTCTATGCTTGGCTAAGTCATTTATCGAACCACATTCATGCAGTATTTCAGCTAGAGTTTCATGGCATTCAATGAGGTTTAGAAATCCTTGTTGTTTATCATGTGATTTTTTGGTGCCTGCAGTGGTCATCTTTTGTAAGTATTGTTGAATTGATATTTCTTCATTGATAAGGGCTCTGCGCATTGTGACACCACGACTTTTAATACCCGCAGCATCGATCACTCTCGAGGCGGCCATAACATCTTTGTCGTTAGCGCTGAATCTCAAAAAAGCGACCCAGTCTTTGATCTCCTTTGAATCAAAAAAGTCATTATCACCGACAACTCTATAATCCACCCCCTGTCTTACCAGTTCTGACTCAAGCTTCTCCTTGATGGTTTTCGCCCGATAAAGGATCGCAAAGTCTGACTGCTGACACTGACCGCTTTCTATTAACGACTTCATTTCTGAAACAACACCAATAGCCTCATCTTCTGCAGTTTTGTATCTGCGCGCAATTGGTAAATCGCCTTCATAACCAGATTTAGCAATCATGATCCCATCAGTCACTTTCTGACTGCTATCCATTAACATCGCAACTGCATTTGCTAGGTCTACAATGCGCTTTGAAGATCGAAAATTTTCGGCCATCTCAATGATATTCATGCCTTGGTATTCAGTCTTCGCATTTATGAATTGACCAACGTCTGCTGCACGAAAACCATAAATGCTCTGCTTGTCGTCTCCCACTAATGTTAGGTTATTGCCATCACCAACAATAAGTTTGAGAAATTCTCCTTGAACAGGATTAGCATCTTGGTGTTCGTCAGCTAGAACAGCTAAATAAAATTGTTGGATCCAACTTCTGAGTTTTGGATCATGCTTTAAGAGTTTACACGCATGAATGAGGATGTGGTCATAATCCACGGCGTTCAGCTCTATGAGCCTTTTAAAATAGGCATTCCAAATCAATATTGTCATTTGCAATAAATCGACTTCATTTTGATTTGGATTATTACCAAGGGCCTCCATTTTGTCATTGTATGCAGTCTTTGGCCCTTTACCATATGAAAGTTGATAGCTAATAAAACCTTGAACGCGTGTTATTCCACCGTTTTCAACTAAAAGCTCATAATCTGCAGTAGATAAAATTGCTTTCGCGCATTCTCCAATCAGAGTTTTCGATTCAGACTCATTCAATACTACGATGTCTTTCTCGGTATAACCTAGCAGATCGAAATATGGGTGCCCCTTTACCATAGCGGGCTTCACTACTTGGTTTAGGGCAAATGAATGCCAGTTACTCACACAAGCCTTGTATGCAACAATCCCAACACGCTCATAAAGTCTCTCGAGCATTTCAAACGTTGCTTTCTTAGTGAAAGTAATTAAGGCTAGTCGTTCAGGTGGCATCCCTTTTTCGATAAATTGTCCCGCCTTCTCGATAATTACTCTTGTCTTTCCACTTCCTGCACCGGCATTGATCAGAGTAGGTAAACCATGACTGGATACGGCTTGGCTCTGACTGTTTGTAAAGTTCATTCGACACTCCTATGGCTGCTAATTTATGGTAATTTAACCCTAAAGCAAAGTCAAGTTGTGAGAGTTGTTTTTTAAAGTATAATGACATAATTAACCAATTCACAGAGTAGATGGCCATGATCGAATTCTTAGGTGTCACGACGCTTGACGCGCTCAACAATATGAATCAACTGGACCGTTCATACTATGAATATGTGATTGAAAACGGTGATACTGGG
Source organism: Vibrio sp. RW (assembly GCF_027587105.1). NCBI lineage: Bacteria > Pseudomonadati > Pseudomonadota > Gammaproteobacteria > Vibrionales > Vibrionaceae > Vibrio > Vibrio sp. RW. The sequence goes on along the minus strand of NZ_JAPPTM010000032.1, from coordinate 6,963 downwards.
TTATACAAAGCAATGCCTTGGCGGGACAAAAGGCAAATTCTTTTGTCTTATAAAGGTGAGATTGAAGAATGCACTATTATTTCCAGTCATTTAAATGACTTAAATCCAAAGCACCTAATGACAATCATGAGATCGGAAAATGGTTGGCCAGGCGCGCAACAGATGTCTAAGAATGGCGCTTCGGATTTGGGTATCGCTCAAGTAAATCCAAAAGTATGGGATGAAGAGTTTAGAAAAGTCGGAGTTCAACTTAACTGGAATGATGTACGCGATGATGTTTGTGCAAATTTGTTTGTTGCTGGAGTCATTCTTAAACGCCGATTGGACAAAACTGACAACCTAATGGAGGGGATAGCAAACTATCACAGGTATGTAACTGCCGATAACATGTCCTTTCACTATACCTATCGCATTAAAGCTTTAAGGCATTACCTAGATATAGAGAATGAATATGGAAGCTGGCTTAAGAGACAAAGCCAAAGGGTGGCAAAATGATAGTGATCATTGCAGAAAAAACTAGCCAAGCTAGAAAAATTGCCTCGGCATTATCCTTTAAAAAAACCGGAACGGTGTATAAAGGCAACTTAGATGGTCGGCCTACAGTTCTTTGGGCTGCTGCTGGTCACCTAGTTGAACTATCACCCCCTATTGAAGAAATGGATGGTTTTTCTTGGAATGATCCTTTAACGCACCTAAATATTCCTAGATCTGTTCCATATAAAGTTTGCCCTGATATTAAGGGTTCTAATGGTTACCCTGATAGAAAACCGGCAGAACATATAGCGACACTTAATCACTACATTTGTAATGCAGATGTCGTAATTGGCGCAACCGATCCTGACCGGGAAGGAGAAGTAATCTATCGCTCCATTCTTGAGTATATTAAATATCAAGGCCCTCTAGAGCGAGTTTGGCTTGTGAATGGTTTAAGTCGGGAAGCAATCATCGATGCTTTCAACGTGAGAACATGTGCTTCACATTTCGATGGTGAGTATTACGCTGGTATTGGTAGGAGAATGGCAGATTATGGATCCATGGTACTTACCACCACGTACACCTTCTATGCCCGAAAAGGAATGCTTGGACCGAATCTTGGTATTGGAGAAAAAGCAGCATCTACATGCTCTGTAGGACGAGTGCAGTCAACAAGTCTCGGTTTCGTCTATCACACACATATGAAAAGAAGAGAATTCGAGTCAATTTCTCACTTCAAAATCAAACCATATTTTGCGATCGACAACATTTCCCAAATTGAGGGAAAGTATTTACCAACCATTAGTGAATCAATAATTGGAACTCAAATTGAAGGGATAAGTTGGAAAGAAAAAGACTTTTCCAGTTCCATCTCTACTGAAATGTCTGATGAAGAGATCGAGCAATTATCCCAAAAGCATCCCCCAAAGCCTTTATATGTTTCAAAGCGAAATATCACGGAATTCAAAGAAAGATTGCTTAGTGCAAAAATAACTTCAATAGATATCAATGAATATGAAACTTGCGTTGCACCGCCGAAACCTCTGTCATTAACTCGACTACAATCCTTATTGCCTCATGCATCAGCTCAAGATGTGATGGCCGCTGCACAAAAGCTGTACGTTCAAGGTTATATCAATTATCCAAGAAGTGAAGAAACAGAGTTAAATGATAAGGACTTTAACCCCAGAAAACTCAACACCATGTGTAATGAACTAGCCAAGTGGACACAATTTGGCCAGTCAGCTTTAGCGTTACAAACCCTTCTAACATCATCTAATGCCTCTGGCATGTATCAAAAACCGAAGGTGTATACTGATTCAGAAAAAAGTCATGAGGCGCTCTCTCCTGTGATTATCCCTTCACAAGGGGCGTTAAAAGGGTTGGAACTCGAGGTTTTTGGAAAGATAACAGAACATTACCTTCTCGCGCATTTACCACCCTCTAGGTATCGAAACCAGTGCGCAACAATTTCGGTTTCTGCTGAAGGCATGTTCGGAGAGCCAAACTCCATTTTTGAACTTAAAATGAAAGAGTGTATCCATAACGGATGGGAACTGAAAAGAACTCACAGAGATCTTCCATTGAAATTACACACTCTATTGGTAGATGACTTAACTATAGATAGTGTTCTCATATCCGATCATCAGACGGCCCCACCTCCCCTCTATAGCGAAGCAACACTTTTATTCGCAATGTATCATGCAGCAAAGCATGAGCCTGATCCGACTTTACGCCAAGCTCTAAAAAGTGCAAAAGGGATCGGTACGACCGCCACACGACCTAGTGTAATAAAAACTCTTCATAAACGTGGGTATATAGAGCACTCTGGCAATGGAAAGTTAAAGACCATTGATATAACGAGAAAAGGAATCGACCTATTCAACGCACTTCCTAGGGAATTCAAATCTCCAGGCACAACAGCAAGTTGGGAATTAGAACTAGAAAATATCTCAAGTTTAAGAGGTGACACGGCAGCGGCAGCTACAAATGAATTTATTGACAAACAACTCCAAAACATAGAAAAGCTCATCAAATATTTAAACCAAAATTTATTAGCTAAAACACCCAAAACTGGAGTGCATCCTAATCAACCATTAAGCACTAAAACCAAAGAAATTTTAATGAAGCGATGTAAGGGGTTAGGTTTACCAACGCCACGACATGTTATTCATTCTGAGGCCAAGACAAGAGAATGGCTTAAAATGAACCCTTGGAAGGTAACGGATGCAATGAAGCGTAAAATAAACCAAATTAACGTGCTCCTCAATATTACTGCCCCCAGGTCTTGCTCTACGGACTTTAAGGCTGCAATGGAGTTTATAAAGAAATACGAATCTCAAGTGCCCTCAACCCCAGCCCCTGGTTCCATCAAATACGCGAAACAACTTTCGAACGCTACAGGTTTGAAAATACCACAAGTAGCATTGTCGAACGCAAAGGTTCTCAGTGAGTTCATTAAACAAGCTGAAAATGTAAAAGCAATACCCAACAGTTTACTTCAAAATATTTCACAATTGGCAAGTCAACATAATGTTCGCGTATCTACTTCAGAGCTAAAGGACATTGAAAGCGCAAAACTGATGCTTACTAGATTGTCGAGATTATAGAAGCAATGGTGAACTATGCTGCTTTCTTGTATCGGTAGCTTCTAGCGGGTTTCTTAATGGATGACCTTCGTTCTATTAAACTTGTTCCTTCGTTACTAAGCTCATAAAACGGTGCCGAAGGGACAAGTTTCAATTGAGTGCGTGTAACACCAACGTACATCAGATTCAGTTCGTCGCGAAGTTCTTCTACAGATAGTTTCAAAAGCGCTTTCATGTTCTTAAAATCATTGCCTAGTACTACTTGAGGAAACTCGAGCCCTTTCGCCCGATGACAAGTCGAAACAATCGTACAAGCCCCATTATTCTCCTTAACTTCGGTTGCTCTCAAGTTCTTGTAAATATCGAATAGGTCAGTCCCATACTTTTTAATAATCCGAAGAATCCGAGCCATATCAATACTTCCAGTGGCCTTAGCAGCGAGTTGAAACTCCTCAAAATTTTTATAGTCACGAAGAATATCGCGACTTTTAATTCGTTTCTTCTGTCCCAATTTAAGATACAAAACATCGAGTATGTCATCGAATGGGTAGTTGCTCATGCGGCCTACCCACATGACGGGTATACCTTTTTCATACTGTTCTATAGCGATCTCTATCGTTTTAAGGATTGTCCGATTGATGTAGGCAGTTGAAAGGCTGTTATCAAGCGCTTTATCATCTTCAACTATCGAATGAGCTATGCCATTTTCAGTACCGGTAAGTCTCTCTTTTTTTTGGAGGTGCATAAGGAATGAATTAGCAAAATCTGCAATCTCGTCATTAAATCGAAATGACTGAGTCAAACAAAAAGTCATATAGTGAGAGTTGTTTACATGATTCAGTGCATCTTCAGCTCGACGGTATCGGTAGAGTTGTTGGGCATCATCACCGCACAAATATTTTTTCATATTTGATTGGGCATCAATAATGGATTGAACGGCAGGATTAAGGTCTTGTGCCTCATCAACAAGTAAAACGTCGAAATGATTACTGAGGTCGATATCAGCCAATGAATACCCCTTTAGGTACCCATCTTGGGTCATAGGGAATTTTCCATCGAGACAACACATACCATCCCAAACACTCTTCGCATACTCCAAAACTCGTTCTCTAGAATTCTGTGATTTAGTGTTTCTTTTATTGAATGGTACGTGCTTGTGACAAATTCGTTTGTCTTGACTATAAAAAAAGTTTTCTAACGTACTTTTTGTAAGGTTTGCTTCTGCCCAAGATATCTTAAGTACGTTTTTAATTTGCCCCATACTTAAGTTGTCTGACATCTTATTTGCATATCGATATCCGACAAATCTATATGCAAGTTGATGACCAGTTAAGGCTAAGCAATTACTAGGTAAGTTAGCTTCATCTACGATGCTTCGATTGTATGAAAGGTAAAGGAATCTAAGCTCAGGGTACCTTTGTGCGAACATTCTAAATAGAGTAGTTTTACCTGTACCTGCTAATGCTCTAATGATAGCGGCTGGAACTGGTTTACAAAGGAATAAATCTTGTTCAGAGGTCGGTTTCATGGCAACACCAAATAAGCTAATATATGGTAATAATACCATATATTAGCATTAAGTCAAAACTAATATATTAGCTTGATGAGCATTGTTGAGGCTTTGATAGATGATTTTTACTTAATGGTGTTAAATTTGAAGAATCACACTTGTAGACTCCAAACAAGTCTTTGTTGCACAATCTAAATGCCAATTCTGATGCGCTATCTGTTGAAGGAATCATTACACTACCTGTAACAGAATCTCCAACCAATCTGGCGTTATTCGGGTCCAAATCTGAATGATTGTTTACAGCGTAGATTTCAATCTTCGTATTGTCTGTATCAGTTCCATCTTTAAGCTTAAATTCTGTCATCGAACAGATATCAACCGAACTACCTAACGTGTCTATAAAGAAATCAACGTCACATTCATCTGCCAGTGGGCTCTTTAACGCCATTCCTTCAGACAAGACCTTTTTACCTTCCAAAACTGCAGCTTTTGCATTCAATATGCCATAACCACAGACACCGTCGTCACATGAGTATTTGCCTACTGGCATACTCTCTCCAGTGTAGTACTGCGATAAAGTCGGCTTGCCTGCAGACTTTTTCAAAATAAATTCAATCTCTGTTGGAGTAAGTGCCGGGTTATCTTGAAGCAACAAAGCAACCGTACCTGTTACCAAAGGCGCAGAAAAGCTTGTACCACTCCATAAACCGTAATCAGTTACGCCATTAGAATCGGCGTCGATTATTGATTGAACTCTTATATTGTCCCCAAAAGCAGTTAGGTCAACATAAACACCATAGTTCGAAAAATATGACTTAAAGCCATCCAGCGTAGTCGAAGCGATTGATAACGAACCTGCACAATCACTAGGTGTATGAGCCAATGTATTAGAAGAATTGTTCCCGTTAGAAAGGATTAGTGTTATACCTTTATCTGAAATATCGTCTAGAACTTGTTGAAACTCAGCCGTGCAGAAATTTTCAAAATTCACTGACATATTGATTACATCAACAGGGTCACTGATTTGAGGGACACCATCAATTTGGTAGCCTGACAACCACCTCAATGCATTAACAGTATCTTCTCTAGTAAAGTAATTGCACTTACCTGCCCTAGCGGCCACAAGATCTACGTCAGCCACACCTTTTACATAGTTACCAGCTTGAGACGCACCAATTAAAGTTGCAACCGCATTACCATGTCCATATTCACAATGCTCTCCGCGGTCTACTAATGGGCTTTCATAGTCAGAGGATAAACCGTCTTCAGTAACAAAGTTATACCCTTCGGCATAAGTAAGCTGCTCTGTATTAAGAAAGCCACCATCAACGATACCTACCCTAACTCTGTTTGAACCTGTTACCAGTTCCTTTGCTGCTTTTATACCATGTGCGCCTGCGAATGCGCCTGTGGATTGCTCAGCCCAATATGTTTCTAGTTGCTCATTGTGATAATTCGGTTCCGAACTAAAAATCAATTGCGAAGATCGGGCAACAGCGTCAGTGGGAAACGCCACCTTAAAATCTATTTTTGCAGTGTCGCTTGCGAATGTCGTCGCAGAAAGGAATGCTAAACCAAATGTGAGTGAACGGGATACCAATTTCATGTTTGACTCCTTAAATGCTGCAATTGCCATATAGTGGGTTGATGAGATTCCCTACGAACTCATATTCATTACTGAACTTCCAATAACTGCTTAGGTCGTAGGAGCCGTATTTTTCATTTCCGACAAAAAAAGAATGTTGGCCACCAGACACTGAGATAGCCACGCTTGGCAAGGACATCAAACTATTTTCAATAGTTGCCATCGAATTGATGTGGTTCAGAAGCTCATTTGCATGTTCATTCAACTGGTTTTCTAGTGGGACAATTGAACTTATTAACACGGTTTCTGAAGCACCGTTAGTCACATCCCTAAGAGCTGTATTAACCCTTGAGAGGTTGTTCAAATACTCACTATTGTCGAATGAAAGATCAGGTGTCGCTGAGCTATGACCCAGAAGGTTTAGAACTTTGGAATAAGCAGTTGAAATGTCGTTGAGTTCCGAAAGCGAAACTATTTGTTTGCGCATCATTAACATATACATTAACTGTTTCTATGACTTCATCTAATGAACCATTTTTTAGGTCGATCTCAAAGGTAGCTGACGCTTGCTGTCCATCATGACTCGCTGTTAAAGTAGCTATAGCAGTTCTACTAACTTTATCTAAGTTTTCTGCATTGATGTTTAACACATCATCATTAACCGACCATGTAATGCCTGGCTCTACATCAGAAATATCAAAAGTGCCAGGGTGGCCCGTTGTAGCTAGGTTTAGTGAATAGTCAGCACCATTTTTGTTGATCTCAAACTTTAGTGAAGTTTGGCCATTCTCAGAAAGTTCGGCTTT